>NZ_KQ970788.1:569943-709236 GCF_001579525.1 Streptococcus oralis
ATGACGCGCAAGAGGGGTTCTGTTCCACTTGGGCGGACAAGGATACGACCGTTCCCTGCCATTTCTTCTTCCATCTTTTCGATGATTGTCTTGATGGCTGGTACTTCCATGGCTTTCTCTTTCATAGCATTTTCGACTCGGATATTAACCAGTTTTTGTGGGTAAATCGTCACTTCTGATGCTAGTTGAGACAAGCTCTTGCCTGTTTCTTTCATGATTTTGGTCAATTGGACAGCTGATAATTGACCATCACCAGTTGTATTGTAATCCATCAAGATAACGTGGCCAGACTGTTCACCACCAAGGTTGTAGCCTGATTTTCTCATTTCTTCAACAACATAGCGGTCGCCAACAGCAGTCACTGCCTTGTTAATACCAACACTCTCCAAGGCCTTATGGAAGCCAAGGTTAGACATAACCGTTGTCACGATGGTGTTTTGAGCCAACTGGCCTTTTTCAGAAAGATATTTACCGATGATGTACATGATCTTATCGCCATCGACGATGTCACCATTTTCATCAACAGCAATCAAACGGTCACTATCACCGTCAAAGGCCAAACCAATAGCTGACTGGCTTTCTTTGACAACTTCTTGAAGAGCTTCTGGATGTGTAGAACCCACATTCAAGTTGATATTAAGACCATCTGGTGTCTCACCAATAACAGTTATTTGAGCCCCAAGGTCTGCAAAGATTTGACGGGCACTTGTAGATGCTGCACCGTTGGCTGTATCCAAGGCCACTTTCAGTCCTTCAAGAGGCGTTCCAGTTGAAACAAGGTAACCTTCATACTTACGTAAACCTTCTGGATAGTCCACTAAGGTTCCCAATCCTTCGGCACTTGGACGAGGAAGGGTGTCTTCTGTAGCATCTAGCAAGGCTTCGATTTCAGCTTCTTTTTCATCATCAAGTTTGAAGCCATCCCCACCAAAGAATTTAATTCCATTATCAAGGGCTGGGTTGTGACTAGCGGAAATCATGACACCTGCACTGGCTCCCTCAGTTTTGACCAAGTAAGCTACTGCTGGTGTTGCAAGGACACCGAGTTTGTAGACGTGAATCCCTACAGAGAGGAGACCTGCCACTAAGGCTGATTCTAACATTTCTCCTGAGATACGTGTATCACGTCCTACAAAAACTTTAGGGGCTTCTGTTTCGTGTTGGCTAAGAACATACCCACCAAAACGTCCCAGTTTAAAGGCCAATTCTGGCGTCAGTTCTACGTTTGCTTCTCCACGGACTCCATCGGTCCCAAAATATTTACCCATTTTATTTATCATCCTTTTCTACTATTTTATTTAGTCCTGTTTAGACGAGTCTGGTTTCGTTTCTGAACTCGTTGAAGACGAACTGCTGGTTGAAGAGCCCGTTGACGAGGTCGTTGACGAAGAACTCGAGCTAGACGATACTGTTTTGGTTGTAATTTTCATTGTAGTGTCAAATGGCATAATGACGCTTGGCAAGACATTTCCATTTTTATCAACCGCTTGTAGTGGAACAGATGCCGAATAGTTACCTGTTATCCGTTCACTCGTTGGCAAGATGGCAATAACTCGATCTACTCTAGAGAGAGTCTCCTCGTCACTAATAACCGTTACTTTTTCATCTGACACAGTGACTGTATCAATTTTTACTCGAGAATCAATCTGGCTAGGATCAATCTCTGGCACAACGATTACATTATCTCGTTTTGCTTTTTTACCAACCTTGACTGTTATCTTTTGCGGTGTCGCAACAGCCGTCAAACCACTCGGTAAATTTTCAATGGTTAGAGGAACTTCGATGGTTCCTACACTGGCATTGGTTAAGTCAGCTTTGACCTTGAATTTCCGAGTGCTTTCCTGCATTTCGCTCGCCAATGCAACTCTGTTTGACCCTGTCAGAAAGACCGTCACTTCAGAAGTAAAGCCACTGATAAAATACTGATCGCTGTCGTACTGAATATCGATTGGGACATTGAGTACCGTATTGGTATAGGTTTCTGTCCTCACCTGTCTGGCACTGTTGCTATTCTGATAGTTTGTTGAAGTCGCATAGATAAAGAGGATGCAGGCGAAAAAGAAGGAAGAAATAATATAAAGACTATTTTTTCTCATGTTTCAATCCTCCTAGCAAACGCTCTTTCAGACCTTGTTTTTTCTCTGATGTTGGAAGCAAGATTCTTCTTAACTCCGATTCAAACTCTTCCAAGGTCAAATCATGCTTAAAGACTCCATTATAGGTGATTGAGATTCCGCCTGTTTCCTCTGAAACCACAAAGGTAAGAGCATCCGATACTTCTGACAAACCAATCGCTGCCCTGTGACGTGTCCCAAACTCCTTGGAAATTCCTGTATTTTCAGTCAGGGGTAGGTAGGCCGAAGTTACGGCAATCCGATCTTCTCTGACAATAACCGCTCCATCGTGTAAGGGTGTATTAGGGATAAAGATATTAATCAATAACTCAGAGGAAATCTTAGCATCCAGAGGAATCCCAGTCGAGATATATTCCTGCAAGGTTCTTACTCGCTGTACCGCTACCAGAGCACCAATCTTACGAGGGCTCATGTACTCGACTGATTTGACAAAGGCACGAACCATTTGCTCTTCCGCACTAATAGGGGCATTGTAGAAGAAATCCGTAGCCCGGCCCAATCGTTCCAAACCAGTCCGAATCTCTGGTGAAAAAATAACTACTGCTGCGATAACCCCATAAGTGATGATCTGATTGATCAACCAGGAAATGGTCGTCAAACCAATCATATTGGACAGAATCTGGCCTAAAATAAAGACCAGAACTCCCCGCACCAATATCATGATTTTGGTCCCTGCAATCGCTTTGGTAAAATGGTATAAAATATAAGTCACAATCAGAATATCTATCAGATTGGTGACTATTGTCCAAGGGCTTGAAAACAAACTCGTCCAGTATTGTAAATTGGATAATTGTTGAAAATTCATCCCTGGCCTCCTCCCCGTCAAAACACTTTCTGTACCATTATACCATTTTTTGCCCATTTTTTCCCTATCCTACCTCATTTTAAATTAAGCAAAAATATGATAAAATAAACTGACTAGAAAAAACAAAGGAGAAATCATGTCTCAACTCTATGATATTACAATTGTAGGTGGTGGTCCTGTCGGGCTCTTTGCTGCCTTTTACTCTCACCTACGCCAAGCCAAAGTCCAAATTATCGACTCTCTTCCCCAGCTCGGTGGCCAACCTGCCATCCTCTACCCTGAAAAGCAAATCCTTGATGTGCCAGGTTTTCCAAACTTAACCGGGGAAGAATTGACCAATCGCTTGATTGAACAGCTAAACGGCTTTGAAACACCTGTTCACCTCAACGAAACTGTTCTTGAAATCGAGAAACAAGATCAAGGATTTACCATCACAACTAACAAAGGGAGCCATCTGACCAAAACAGTCATCATTGCCATGGGGGGCGGTGCCTTTAAACCACGTCCTCTTGAACTAGAAGGGATTGAGGCCTATGAAAATATCCACTACCACGTTTCCAACATTCAGCAATACGCTGGAAAGAAAGTGACCATCCTTGGTGGTGGGGACTCAGCAGTAGACTGGGCTCTGGCTTTTGAAAAGATTTCCCCAACTACCCTTGTTCACCGCAGAGATAATTTCCGCGCCTTGGAACATAGTGTGCAAGCCCTGCAAGAATCATCTGTAACCATCAAGACACCGTTCGTTCCTAGCCAACTCCTTGGAGATGGTAAGACACTCGACAAACTAGAAATCACCAAAGTCAAATCAGATGAAACCGAAACTATCGAAGTAGACCACCTCTTTGTCAACTACGGCTTCAAGTCTTCTGTCGGAAATCTTAAAAATTGGGGTCTGGACCTCAACCGTCACAAGATTATCGTCAATAGCAAGCAAGAATCTAGCCAAGCAGGTATCTATGCTATTGGCGACTGCTGCTACTATGAAGGTAAGATCGATTTAATTGCGACAGGACTGGGAGAAGCACCAACTGCTGTCAATAATGCCATTAACTACATTGACCCAGAACAAAAAGTGCAACCAAAACACTCGACCAGTTTATAAGAAAAGAACCACGAATCAACTGATTCGTGGTTTTATAATTCATCTGCTATTTTATTGATTTTTCTGAGTCTGTGGTTGACGCCACTTTTAGTCAAGGGATTGCTCAGACTATCTGCCAACTGCTGGATAGAGTAGTCTGGATGCTGGATTCGCAACTGAGCCACCTCCTGCAAATCCACGGGTAAATTTTCCAAACCCATTCTATCTTTGATTTTACTGATATTGTTGATGGTTTTCATGCTGGCAGAAACCGTTCGAGCGATATTAGCTGTTTCAGCGTTATTGGCTCGATTGAGATCATTACGAGTTTCACGCAAAATCTTGACGCGCTCAAAATTATCACGCGCCTGCATGGCCCCAATCACGATCAAGAAATCCATGATATCCTCTGCACGCTGGAGATAGGTAACTGCACCTTTCTTGCGCTCAATAACCTTGGCGTCCAACAAAAACTGCTGAAGGAGAGAGGACAGTCCTTGGGCATGGTCCAGATAAACGGAACTGATCTCCAACTGGTATTTGCCAGACTCAGGATCACGAATACTACCATTTGCCAGAAAGGCCCCACATAAATAAGCACGACCTGCTTCTTCATCTGCTAAAATATCAGGATCGATGCCCGTCTCCAAACCAAAGAAGGAATCCGCAAGCCGCAAATCAGCTAAAAGCTCCTGTACCCTCTCATCAGTGTAGACCGTATAGACACGGTTCTTGCGAAGATTGCTTCTCTGATGGTGACGAATCTCTGACTTGATTTCATAAAAATGGAGAAAGGACTCATAAAGGTGCCGAGCCAACTTGGCATTTTCAGTCACAACAGACAAGGTCAAGCCCGAAGTCGAGAGACCAATACTGCCAGACATCTTGATGATGGCTGATAGTTCATGACGACTGAGATGGTGCTGACCAAGAATTTCTTCTTTTACTGCAACTGTAAAACTCATTTTCGCACCTGTATAATTCGCATCAATTCATCCACAATCAAATCCCCATCGTGGAAGGCTCCTCCATTTTCCAAACGAAGGAAATTGGAAGAAATCACACGAGGAACCTGCTTGCAAAGACCAGCAAAATCATGCTCTACCTGAACCAAATATTCATCAAAACGGTTGGTATCCATGTATTCTCTAGGAACCTTCTCGATATTGACCAAGACCGTATCAATAAAAGGTCGACCTAAGTGTCGATGGAGAACTTCCACGTGGTCACTGTCTGAAAAGTGCTCTGTTTCCCCACGCTGGGTCATGATATTGCAGACATAGGCGATCTCCGCCTTGGTATCCAGTAGAGCCTGCCCAATCTCCTCGATGACAATATTGGGCAAAATTGATGTAAAGAGGGAACCAGGCCCCAAGACAATCATGTCACTCTCGAGAATGGTATTGACTACTCGACGGCTGGCTTGGGGTGTTTCATCATCCAAGGTATTGGTCACATAGACATGGTCGATCATACCTGGATGATCTGCAATGTGGCTCTCACCTGCCACCTCAGAACCGTCTTTAAAGACTGCATGCAGTGTCAAAGGTTGATCGCTTGATGGGTAGATTTTTCCTGTTGTGTGGAAAAAGAGACTTAGCAGCTGCATGGCATTGTAAGTGGACCCTTGCATTTCAGAGAGCCCTGCTATGATGATATTCCCCAGTGGATGACCCGCAAAAGCTCCAGCTTCTTCAGAGAAACGGTACTGAAAAACCTTCTCATAAAATTTAGGCATATCCGACATGGCTACCAGAACATTGCGAAGATCGCCTGGTGGTGTCAGCTGTTGGATATTCTTTCTTAGCTCACCAGAAGAGCCACCATCATCAGCTACCGTTACGATGGCCGCGATATCAACATCCTTTTCTCGCAAGCTTTTCAAAATGACGGGGATACCAGTTCCTCCACCAATTACCGTTATCTTTGGTTTTCTCATGAACGGTTTACCGTTTCCTTTCTTCTGTCTTTGTCACGATGGCTTTCATTGACAGGCCAGTTTTTAGCTAAGTCCTCAGCGATGCGTTTGGCAAAGGCAACACTACGGTGTTGTCCACCTGTACATCCTACTGCAATGGTTAAAACAGACTTGCCTTCTTTTTTGTAACTTGGCAAAATGGGCTCAATCAAGGCGAGTAAGTGCTGATAGAAACTTTCAGACTCTTCATGATGCATCACATAGTCATAAACTGCTTGATCCTCACCTGTCTGATTGCGGAGTTCAGGGAGGTAGTATGGATTTGGCAAGAAACGGACATCAAAGACCAAGTCTGCATCGATCGGGATACCATACTTGAATCCAAAAGACATGACTTCTATACGAAAAGACTGGGCCTGTTCTTGGTCTGAAAATTGCTCTGCAATGGTTTTACGCAGTTCACGAGGAGTGAGTTCTGTCGTATCCACCACATTTTGACTCATGTTTTTCAAAGGTGCCAAGAGTTCACGTTCCAGCTTGATGCCATCTAAAATCCGACCATCTGCTGCTAGAGGGTGACTCCGTCTCGTTTCCTTATAGCGAGCGACCAGTTCTTTATCTGCTGCGTCCAAAAAGAGGATTTTGAAATCCAAATCATTCTGGTTTTCCAATTCATCCAAAACTGCCTGAATCTCTGAGAAGAAAGAACGGCTCCGCATATCCACCACTAGGGCTAACTTATGGTCATCATCCTTGGTCTCTACCAACTGCAAAAACTTTGGCAAGAGGGCTGGTGGCATATTGTCAATAGTGAAATATCCCAAATCCTCGAAGGACTGAATGGCTACCGTTTTCCCTGCACCACTCATCCCTGTTACAATTACCAGGTGAAGTTGTTTCTTTGTCATCTATCTCTCCTTATATCAAAAAAAGTTTGGCAGAGCCAAACTTCAACTAGCTTATCCAATCTCTGCGATCACTTCAATTTCGACTTTTACATCACGAGGAAGACGTGCAACTTCCACAGCTGAACGAGCTGGAAATTCCTCTTTAAAGGCAGTCTGGTAAACCTCGTTAAAAGGAACAAAGTCATTCATATCGCTCAAGAAGCAAGTTGTTTTGACAACATGGTCAAAGTCTGTTCCTGCTTCAGCCAAAATAGCACCGATATTTTTCAAGACTTGTTCTGTCTGTTCTTGGATCGTTTCTCCTACAATTTCTCCAGTTTCAGGAGATAGGGGAACTTGACCGCTAGCAAACAAAAGATTGCCAACGATTTTTCCTTGAACATAAGGTCCGATTGCTTTTGGAGCTTTGTCTGTATGAATTGTTTTTGCCATTTCTTTCCCTCACAATTTTTCTAATATTGCATCCCAAGCCTGAACCATCCCTGCCTTGCTGACAGATGAAAAGAGGATGAAGTCGTCACTTGGATCAAAGTTTAATTTCTTTTTGATTGCTGATTCGTGCTTGTTCCATTTACCACGAGGAATCTTGTCCGCCTTAGTCGCAACGATGATAACCGGAATCTCATAATACTTGAGAAATTCGTACATTTGCACATCATCTGCTGACGGGTCATGGCGGAGATCCACTAGACTAACCACTGCACGGAGATTTTCACGAGTCGTTAGGTACTCCTCAATCATGCGCCCCCACTTTTCACGCTCCTTTTTGGAAACGCGGGCATAGCCATAACCTGGTACATCCACAAAACGCATCTTGTCATCAATGTTGAAGAAGTTGAGCAACTGGGTTTTCCCAGGTTTTCCTGATGTACGGGCCAGATTCTTGCGGTTCAGCATGGTGTTGATAAAGCTAGACTTGCCAACATTTGAACGCCCTGCAAGGGCAATCTCTGGCAGGTCATCCTGCGGATAATGAGATTTATTGGCCGCACTGAGCAAAATTTCAGCATTGTGTGTATTGATTTCCATAGTCACCTCTAGGCTGTTTCCAGGATCGGTTTATCCGTTCCATCAACAGCTTCTTTAGTGATGCGAACCAATTTCACATTTTCCTGACTCGGTACTTCAAACATAACATCTAGCATGGTTTCTTCGATGATGGAGCGAAGACCACGCGCACCCGTTTTGCGTTCGATGGCTTTATTAGCGATTTCTTGAAGGGCTTCATCGTCAAATTCCAATTCAACATCATCATAAGAAAGCAAGGTTTGGTATTGTTTGACCAAGGCATTTCTTGGTTCTTTCAAGATGCGAACCAAGTCATCGGCCGTCAATTGTTCAAGAGCAGCAAAGACAGGCAAGCGTCCAATTAACTCAGGGATAATACCGAATTTTTGAATGTCTTCTGCGATGATTTCTTGCATGTAGGAGCTATTTTCGTCAATCGCCTTGTTATTTTGGCCAAAACCGATGACTTTTTCTCCCAGACGTTGTTTAACGATTTCTTCGATGCCATCAAAAGCACCACCCACGATAAAGAGGATATTTTTAGTATCCACCTGAATCATCTCTTGTTGTGGATGTTTGCGTCCTCCTTGAGGTGGCACGCTAGCGACAGTTCCCTCGATAATCTTGAGAAGGGCTTGTTGCACACCTTCACCCGAAACGTCACGTGTGATAGACACATTCTCGCTTTTCTTGGCAATTTTGTCAATTTCATCTACATAGATAATCCCACGTTCTGCACGTTCGATGTTAAAGTCAGCAGCCTGCAAGAGTTTGAGGAGGATATTTTCCACATCCTCACCCACATACCCAGCCTCAGTCAGAGCCGTCGCATCTGCAATAGCGAAAGGCACGTTCAAGCTCTTAGCCAAAGTCTGAGCCAAGAAAGTTTTCCCTGAACCAGTTGGACCAATCATCAGGATATTTGACTTCTGCAAATCCACATCTTCTGACTCTTCACGCGTATCGTGGAAATTAATGCGTTTATAGTGGTTGTATACAGCCACTGCCAAGGCACGTTTGGCACGATCCTGACCAATCACATAGTGGTTTAAGATATTGAGGAGTTCGATTGGTTTTGGTACTTCAGACAAGTCTGCCAAGACTTCCTCGGCCAACTCCTCCCGAATGATTTCCTGGGCCAACTCCACACATTCATTACAGATAAAGGCGTTGTTCCCAGCGATTATTTTCTTTACTTCTTCTTGGCTTTTGCCACAAAATGAGCAATAAACCATCATATCATTTTTCCTATTTGTAGGCATGATTTCCTTCCATTCTAATTTATCATTCTATCTAAAATAAGGTCATATAAAAAGCGTGGACACTGTTGACCAGATTGGTAAAAGCATTCAACCAGAGTAAGGCAGACAGTCCATAGCGCTTCTTACGAAAAGCCTGTGCTCCAGTCAAAATACAGATCACACACAAAAAAGCTGTAAAAAATCCAAATATACTGCGCTCCATTAGACTTCCTTTCTATCTCGGTATTCGATGGTAAAATCATAGTCGTTTTTCTCATCTCGAGTGTAAGATTTGCTTGCAACTGTCTCAAAACGAGACAAGTCAAACTCCTCAGGGAAATAGGTATCCCCCTCCACCTGAGCATGAATCTGCGTCACGATGATTTCATCTAAATAAGGCTCAAAAGCCTGAAAAATCTGCTTTCCGCCAAGGATATAGAGATTTTTTTCCTGACTCTGATACCACGCTAAAACAGATTCCACATCTTGAAATACGAGCGCCCCATCTATGACTTCTTCGCTATTGCGCGTTAAAATCAGGGTTTGCCGTTTTGGAAGCAGACGACGTCCTATGCCATCAAAGGTCACTCGTCCCATCAGTATAGCATGATTTAAAGTTGTTTCCTTAAAATGTTGCAACTCTGCTGGCAAATGCCAAGGGAGACGATCTTCCTTCCCAATCACACCTTTTTCATCTTGGGCCCAAATGGCTATGATTTTCTTTGTCATGCTTCCGTCCTTTTTATTGATACTACTATTTTATCAAAATTCTCCCAAAAAGGCTGTTTTGAAACGCGCGCAAAAGAGAGAAAAGGAGCAGGCTTCATTTAGCCTGCTCCTCTCGTCCCTAGGACATATATTTTTTTGCTTCTGATTCAATTTTTTCAACCACTTCTTGGATACTTAGTCCAGTTGTATCAAGGTAAACTGCATCCTCAGCCTGTTTGAGAGGTGAGGTTTCACGATGACTATCCTTGTAGTCACGCGCAGCAATCTCTTCTTTCAACGTTTCAAGGTCTGTTTCAATCCCTTTAACAATATTTTCCTTGTAACGACGCTCTGCTCTTTCTTCAACAGAAGCCACTAAGAAAATCTTGAGTTCAGCTTGTGGTAAAACAACTGTCCCGATATCACGCCCATCCATGACGATACCACCTTGCTGAGCAATCTCTTGCTGGAGCGAAACCAGTTTCTCACGCACCTCAGGAATGGCAGCAATGCTTGAAACCTTGTTGGTCACTTCATTTTCACGAATCGGATGCGTAATATCAACATCCCCTACAAAAACAAGTTGCTCACCTGTTTCTGAACGACCAAAACTAATGGGGTGTTGGTTAAGAAGTTCGAGAAGTTGATCTACATTTCCTGCATCCAACTGGTGTTTGAGCGCTATATAAGTCGCAGCACGGTACATAGCACCCGTATCGAGATAAGTGTAACCAAAATCCTTAGCGACAATCTTTGCGACCGTACTCTTGCCACTCGAAGCTGGACCATCGATAGCAATTTGAATTGTCTTCATGACCGACTCCTATCTTGTCTTAATCACATCACCTGGGTTGGCAAACCAAGATCCAGATGACATATGAGAAGGATTTAGAGCCTCTAGCTGGGCAATGGAAATCCCTGCACGTTGAGCAAGAGCTGCTTCTCCCTCTCCCGGCTGTACTGTAAGTGTTCCTTCACCCTCTGTATGTTCTTCCGAACTGCTCTCTGAAGGTGTTGATTCAGAAGAAGCTGTTTCCTCTACCTTGCTACTTGAAGATGATGATGCTTCCACTTTAGAACTTGAACTTGTAGAAGGAGACGATGCATCATAGAAGTCCTTCAAAGATGAAGTACGATTGCTTCCACCGGTTGATAGGTAAATCAATACAACTACCATTGCTACAACGATTACAAAGAAGAGGCTAGCTAGAACCGTTAAGACACGATTCGCAACAACGCCTTTCCCTTTTTGTTTCCGGTGTCGACGCTCTGATCTTGTTTCTTCCTCATTGTTTTCGTAAATATCTTCTTGCCACGGTTCTTTTTCCATACCTTACTCCTTGTTTTTTTACATTTTCTTATTACAATATAAATATGAAAGTCACACTTATACCCGAACGGTGCATCGCCTGCGGGCTTTGCCAAACCTATTCTGAACTCTTTGATTACCATGATAATGGAATCGTTCGATTTTACGATGATCCAGTTGAATTGCAAAGAGAAATCGCTGAGACCAGCGATGTTCTGGAGGCCATCAAAAATTGTCCTACACGTGCACTTCTAAAAGATCCATCGTAGGAATCAGGGAATAAATATAATTGATTTTTTCTCATTTTTCCCACATCTACTAGTTTAGCATATTTCTAGGTAAAATTATAGTCTTTTTTGGTTATTTTTTCCTTCAATATTAGAAAGGTCACTTTTTTCTTTGACGAGATAGAGTGGTCTTTTTTTGGTCTCTAGATAGATCTTACTGATATACTTGCCGAGAATCCCAATCGTCAGGAGTTGAATCCCTCCAAGAAAGAGGATGACAGCCATCAAAGAGGTCCAACCAGATGTCGGATTTCCCAAGATAAGAGTCCGAAACACTACAAAAACAGTCATCACAAAAGAAAGAAAACAAGATAGAAGTCCCGCTACAAAGGCTATACTCAAGGGAAAATCTGAAAAGTTAAGAATTCCTTCAATCGAGTAGAAAAAGAGTTGTCTAAAACTCCAACTGGTCTTGCCAGCCTGTCGTTCAACGTTTGGATAGTCCAGATAGTGCGTTTTAAAACCCACCCAGGCAAAGAGTCCTTTAGAAAAACGATTGGACTCGGTCAGGGTTAAAATAGCATCTACCACAGATCTTCTCATCATGCGAAAATCACGGACACCTGAGGGTAGAGCCACTGGGCTAATTTTTTTCATGAGGCGGTAAAAGAGGTCCGCACAGAAACTACGGAAAAAGGGTTCTCCCTCCCGACTAGTTCTCCGAGTTCCAACACAGTCTATATCTGCATTTTGATCTAGTAAGGCTTTCATCTCAAGTAGCATACTAGGAGGATCCTGAAGGTCTGCATCCATCACGACCACCAAGTCTCCAGTTGCATGCTGCAAGCCTGCGTATAAGGCTGCCTCTTTCCCAAAATTTCGTGAGAATGAGACATAACGGACCGCAGGATTTTGCTCCCGATAGGACTTTAAAAGCTCTAAGGTCCCATCGCTTGATCCATCGTCTACAAAGACATATTCGACTTCTCCTCCCAAGTCAGGAAGCAGAGCTTCCACAGACTGATAAAAAAGAGGAAGTACTTCCTCTTCGTTTAGACATGGGACAATGATTGAAATCATCATCTTAGTCTTCAAATCCATTTGGATGCTTGCTTTGCCAACGCCATGCGTCTTCACACATTTGGGTGATGTCAAGTTCTGCTTCCCATCCGAGCTCTGCTTTGGCTTTTGCTGGGTCTGAGTAGCAGGCAGCTATATCACCTGGACGGCGTTCTACGATGCGGTAAGGAATAGGACGTCCCACTGCTTTTTCCATGTTTTGGATAATTTCAAGAACTGAGTAACCTTTCCCAGTTCCAAGGTTATAAATGTTAAGACCTGAACCTTTTTGGAGTTTTTTCAAAGCTGCAACGTGACCTTTAGCTAAATCGACAACGTGGATATAGTCACGAACACCAGTTCCATCTTCCGTATCGTAATCATCTCCAAACACTTGCACTTGCTCTAGTTTGCCCACTGCTACTTGTGAAACATAAGGTAAGAGATTGTTTGGAATTCCATTTGGATTTTCTCCTAGGTCTCCACTTTCATGCGCTCCGATTGGGTTAAAGTAACGAAGTAATACCACGTTCCATTCTGAGTCTGCCTTGTAGATATCGGTCAAAATTTCCTCTAGCATGAGCTTGGTACGACCGTATGGATTGGTCACTGAAAGCGGAAAATCTTCTAAGATTGGAACCGTGTGAGGATCTCCGTAAACTGTCGCAGAAGAGCTGAAGATGATATTCTTACAGTTTGCTTCTTCCATAACTTTTAAAAGACTAAGAGTTCCAGCGATATTGTTGTCATAGTAGGCAAGAGGGATACGTGTTGATTCACCTACAGCCTTCAAACCAGCAAAGTGAATCACACCTGTTGGCTCTTCTTGCTTGAAAATATCTCTGAGAGTATCAGTATCACGGATATCTGCCTCATAGAAAGGAATTTCAACTCCTGTGATTCTTTCAACAACTTCTAAACTTTTACGGTTGCTATTGACAAGGTTATCCACTACAACCACTTGATGACCTGCTTGGATCAACTCAATAACAGTGTGGGTTCCGATAAAACCGGCACCACCAGTTACCAAAATCTTTTCTTGCATCTTTTTTCCTCGATTCTCGAATTATTTTTTCTTATTTTACCATTTTTGATAGGGAATGTCATTTGACATCCTAAACCACCTGCTAAAATTTTAGTAAAATGCTTATACTCTTCGAAAATCTCTTCAAACCACGTCAGCGTCGCCTTACCATACTAAAGTACAGCCTTCGGCTAGCTTCCTAGTTTGTTCTTTGATTTTCATTGAGTATTATTCACTTTTTACTCGTTTGACATAGTTTGCAATTGGGTAGTTTACTGGGTCCAAGGCCAATTCCTTGTCTTGGGCCAGCTGGGCTAAATGGTAACCGATGATCGGACCCGTTGTGAGGCCTGATGAACCTAGGCCACTAGCCGCATAGACACCTGTTAAGCCTGGCACCTGTCCAAAGAAAGGGGAGAAATCACTGGTATAGGCGCGAATTCCTACACGCTCACCCGATGATTTCGCTTCTGCCAAGGCTGGATAGTGAGGCAAGGCTGCCTCCTCCATTTGATGGAGCAAGGTTTCATCTACCGTCAAGTCATATCCCATATCATTTTCATGGGTAGCGCCTAAGGACAATTTCCCACCTGCAAAAGGAATCAAATCCCACTCCCCTTCTGGCATGACAACAGGGTAAGTTTCCATATCTTTGGAAATCTGATAATCTCGGAGTTGTCCTTTTTGAGGACGAACATCTACCTCATATCCTAAAGGTTCCAAAATGTCCCTCAACCAAGCTCCCGCCGCTAGAATAACCTGATCAAAAACTTCTTCGTCAATCTGGTAACCTGATGCTAAAGGTATCAGAGTTACTTTTTCTTTGACCAGCTTGACCTGACTGGCTTCTAGCAAACGAGTCACTAAGAGTTGACCATCTACTCTCGCTCCACCAGAAGCATAGAGTAGGCGGTCGAATCCCTGCAAACCAGGGAATAATTCATTAGCTGATGCTTGGTCCAGAATGGATAATTGCCCTATCAAGGGAGATTCTTCCCTGCGCTGGTGGGCTAGTTTATAGAGTTCTTCCAACTTAGTTTCATCCTTTTTCAGGAGAAAGACTCCCGAACGCTGGTAAAAGTCGATTTCTTGCCCTGACTTCTCTAAATCAGCTAATAAATCCACATAAAAGTCAGCCCCCAAGCGCGCCATTTTATACCAGGCCTTATTGCGGCGTTTGGAAAACCAAGGGCTGATAATTCCTGCTGCGGCCTTGGTAGCTTGACCTTGTCCATGGTCAAAAACGGTCACCTCTAGGTCACTTTCTTTCGAGAGGTAGTAGGCAGCTGTTGCACCTACAATCCCTGCTCCGATAATAGCAACTTTTTTCATTATTTTCACTTTCTAACTAGATATGGTGGAAAGGATTGGTCGATGCTTTACTAGACAAAATATCAATATCCCAGTCTTTTTCCTCTTTCCATTGACTAAGGAGTGCTGCGATTTTTTCCACAAAAAGCACTTCAATATAGTGACTTGGGTCCAATGCTAGCAAGCCATCAGACAACATATCCTGGGCAGTGTGGTAGTAAATATCACCAGTGATATAGACATCCGCTCCTTTAGCTAAAGCATCCTTATAGAAAGACTGCCCGCTCCCACCACAGATGGCCACTCTTGAAATAGGCTTCTGCAAATCACTCTCTTGATAATGAACAATTCGAAGACTATCTAGACCAAAGACTTGCTTGACATGCTGGGCCAATTCTCCAAATGTCTGAGGTTGAATATTCCCAATCCGTCCAATCCCACGTTCAGTGCCTGTTTCCTGGAGATAAGTCGTCTCCTCAATGCCTAGCATCTGGCAGAACCAGTCATTTAACCCGTTATCAACGATGTCAATATTGGTATGGCTGACATAAACTGCAATGTCATGCTTGATAAGGTCGATGTAAATCTGATTTTGTGGACGGCTGGCTACCAAATCCTTAATCGGACGAAAGATAGGCGCGTGCTTAACGATAATCAAATCCACACCCTTTTCAATAGCCTCTGCCACCGTGTCTTCACGAATATCAAGGGCAACCATGACCCTTTGGATATCCTTGTCTAAAGTACCGATTTGCAGGCCACGACTGTCTCCCTCCATGGAAAATTCCTGAGGACAAAAGTCTTCATAACGTTTAATCACTTCACTTGCTAACATGGAGCATCTCCTTGATGGCTTGAATCTTATGAGCTAGAACTTGACGTTCTTCTCGATTTTTCTCTGGGATTTGGTCAAGAGCAAACTCTAACTTAGCTGCTTCTTTTTGCCACTTTTGAACGAAGACTGGGCTGACTTCTTTGGACAAGAAGGGGCCAAAGCGAACATCACTGGCTGATAGCTTCATTTGTCCCGCTTCCACCACCAAAATCTCGTAGAATTTGCCAGATTCTTCCAGAATGGTTTCTGCTACAATCTGAAATCCGTGCTCTTGTAACCAGATGCGCAAGTCGTCTTCACGATTATTGGGTTGGAGGATTAAACGTTCTACACTCACAAGCTTATCCAATCCTTTTTCTAGTATGGTCGCAATCAAACGCCCACCCATACCAGCAATGGTGATGACCGACACATGGTCTTCCTCTTCAAAAGCTGCCAAGCCATTGGCTAAACGGACCTGTATTTTCTCCTTTAGACCGTGAGCCTCAACATTTTTCACCGCTGACTGGTAGGGGCCTTCCACCACCTCACCTGCAATGGCGCTTTTGATTTGTCCTCTCTCGACTAACTCGATTGGCAGATAAGCATGGTCACTCCCCACATCTAGTAAAATAGCTCCCTGTGGTACAAAGGACGCCACCAATTCTAATCTCTTTGAAATCATCTTCTCTCTCTTTCCAAAACTCTATTACCTCTTATTATACCATATTTCAGCTAGCAATCTTGCACCTAAAAAGACCGCAATCCACAGATTGCAGTCTTTCTTTATTTTCTGGCTTGGTAACGACTAGTTAGAATGAAAATTAAGGTAAAGACCAGCATCATGGCCCCATAAACAGGTAGCGTTTGTCCTGTCAAGGTCGAAATTTCAAGCAGTTTTTGGATCCTTGGGAAAAGAGCTGTGGCTAGGAAGCCTCCTACTGACCAGACAATCAAGAGGACACGCCAGAGGGTAAATGGCATGCAGGCTCTAAATACGGATAAGAAACCGATAGACCCAAGGAGATAATAAAGTAGGGTTGAGATTTCTAACTCTGACCAACCCTGGCTAGCCCCAAATATTTTGACAAAAAGAACGCTAAAGACGACCATAAGGGCACTTGGTAGGGCACGTAGCATGGATCTTCTGAGGAAATTTGGCTCAACAGGCTTGATATTTCGCTCAAAAGTCAGAACGAATGGTGGGAAACCTTCCACGAATTGGTCAATCATGGTAATCTGGATCGGAATGAAAGGGAAAATCAAAATCCACTCAGACCGTCCTAGAAGAGCACTGGCGATACAGATGACAGCGAGCAAGAAGGAATAGATTGTCTTTATCAAGAAAATCGGTGCAATATGGGCAATGTTATTGACCACGCGACGGCCTTCAAAGAGAATCTCTGGAACATCATTGAAGTCTGAGTTCAAGAGAACTAGATTGGCGATCTGGCGAGTCGCCGGATCTCCCTCCGCCATCACGATCGAACAATCTGCCTCACGAAGGGCCAGGATATCATTGACTCCGTCCCCTGTCATTGCTGTTGTATGCCCTGCTTTTTTCAGAGTTTGGATGATGAGTTTCTTTTGATGAGGGGAAACACGTCCGAAAATAGCTGTTTCTTCAGCCATGGCAATCAATTCCTCATCCGTGATTTTTTGAGCAATCTACATAGCTGTGATAGTCTGCAAAGCCAGCCTTCTGGGCAATGCTGGAAACCGTAACTGGATTGTCCCCAGAGATAATTTTGAGACCCACTTCCTGGGAACGAAGATAATCTAGTGTCTCAGCTGCTCCTTCTCGAATGGGGTCCAAGATTTCCAGCAAGGCCAGGGCTTGAATATCAGACGGTTTCTGTGGTTTGTGATGATCTAGTTTTTCCTGACTGAGGGCCAAGACCAAAACACGCGAGCCTCTCTCCAAGGCCTCTCTAGCTTCTGGGACTTCAGAGTCCAACAACATCTCAGGCGCACCTAAGAAAACCGTTCCTAGCCCTTCTAACTCCATAGCTCCCCACTTGCGATCGCTTGAGAAAGGAAGATTCGAAAGCATAGGATAGGAAACCTGACCTTGGAAACGCTGACGAATGGCTTGAGCTGTTGGATTTTTATCCTCACTATGAGCTATGTAGCTGGTCAGAATGTTAGTAATAGCCTCTTCACCATAAGTTTCCGTCAGAGGAAGAACCGCCTCCACCTGCATCTTTCCTTGGGTGATGGTGCCTGTCTTGTCCAGACAGAGCATATCCACGCGAGCCAAGGTCTCGACAGAGTACATCTCCTGCACCAAAACCTTTTTCAAGCCCAGCTTGATCACCGCAGTCAAGAGCGAAGTGATGGTCAAAAGGGCGATTCCCTTGGGCAACATCCCCAAAAGGGCTGTCGATGAATTTACAACGGATGACTTGAGGGGCAAGCCCTTTAAAATCAAGGCTTCTAGCAGGAGAGCTAGACCAAAGGGAATAATAATCTTCCCAGTAAAACCAGCTAGCTTGTCTAGCGATTTCATGATACGGGAGTTGATCGGTTTCACTGTCTTAGCTTCTAGCATGAGTTTGGAAGCATAGTTGTCTGCCCCGACATGGTGAACTTGAGCCAAAACTGCGCCACTGGCTAGGAAACTTCCTGATAAAAGCAGAGCATCCACTTCTTTTTGCACCAAATCACTCTCACCCGTCAACATGGCTTCATTAACTTCCGCAAAACCTTCTAGAACCAAGGCATCACTAGGAATCTGCTCCCCAGCAGACAAACGAATAACGTCTCCTAGCACCAATTCTTCAGGATTGAGAGCAACTTCTTGATCATCACGGATGGTTTTGACCTTTTCCTTGGTCATGAGATTGAGCTTGTCCACCATGTGTTTGGCCCGTAGCTCAGTCACAATCCCAGAAAAGGCGTTAAAGCAAATAACGGCAAAGAAAACCAAATTGCTCCAAGCCTGCACAAAGGCCAGCGCTAGAGCAATGGCAAAGTTCAACGCGTTAAAAAGTGTGAAAACATTTCGTTTGATGATTTGCCAAGTACTGGTACTGGCTGAAGCGGTAAAGTCATTGACCAAACCTTGAGCCTGTCTTTCCCTGACTTCTCTTTGGGTTAATCCCATTATCTTATTTTTATCCATAAATTCTATCATATCATTTTTTTTAAAAGAATTCTAATCCCATCTAAAACTGTTGGCTGACAACTGAAAAAGTTTGCCAGTAGTCTTTTGATAAGGTATAATAATAAAAGCAATACAATCGAAGGAGATCTCATGTTTTATACTTATTTGCGTGGACTAGTCATGCTAATCTTGTGGTCCATCAATGGCAATGCCCACTACCACAATACTGATAAAATCCCTAGCCGAGACGAAAACTATATTCTGGTCGCACCTCACCGTACCTGGTGGGATCCTGTTTACATGGCCTTTGCGACCAAGCCAAAACAGTTCATCTTTATGGCCAAAAAAGAACTGTTTAACAACCGTATCTTTGGCTGGTGGATCCGTATGTGTGGCGCCTTTCCTATCGACCGGGAAAAACCTAACGCCTCTGCCATCAAGTACCCTATCAACGTCCTCAAAAAAAGCGACCGCTCTCTCATCATGTTTCCAAGTGGGAGCCGTCACTCAAACGATGTCAAGGGTGGCGTAGCCCTGATTGCCAAGATGGCCAAAGTCCGTATCATGCCGGTTACCTACACAGGTCCTATGACCTTGAAAGGCTTGGTTAGCCGTGAACGTGTGGATATGAACTTTGGAAATCCTATCGATATCTCAGACATCAAGAAAATGAATGATGAAGGGATTGAAATGGTTGCAAACCGTATCCAAGCAGAATTCCAACGTTTAGACGAAGAAACCAAGCAATGGCACAACGATAAAAAACCAAACCCACTCTGGTGGTTTGTTCGAATCCCAGCCCTCATCCTTGCTGTGGTTGTTGGTATCCTGACGATTATCTTTACCTTCATCGCAAGCTTTATCTGGAATCCAGATAAGAAGAGAGAGGCTCTTGGTTAAAAAATACAAATATCCCTTGGCTTTTGCCAAGGGATATTTCTTTTATTCGATTTTCCATTTTTGGGACAACCAGTTGGAAAAGGCTAGAAATCGCTCAGCCACTTGCTCATGATGCCCATAGGGATCAAAGACAAACTGACCAGTCGGATAGCGTTGCTGAAGGCTGGTATGGAGCTGCTCAGCATAGGCTGGTGCTTGAGCCAAGCGATTGCTATGACGGGCTCCTTCTGTTTGACCATTCTGTAAATACAGTAAACAATCCAAATTTTTCACCTTTTCTTCCTTGCAGTAAGTCACAAAATCAGGATACCAAAAGGAACCACAGATTGAAAAGACACAAGAAACTTTGTCAAAGCTGAAAAGGCTGTAGACTGCCGCCAAACCACCTAGTGAATAACCTCCATAAGCAAGGCGATTTTTGTCCAGGCGATAAAGCGACTGCAACTTGTCTAAAAGGCCTCCAAATAAATGACCATGATAGGCAGTTGCCTGACCACCAAAATCTGGAACCCCCTCTCTCAGAGCAGCTGCCTTCCAGGGAGTGTAGTCATCTAGGCGATTTTTAGAGGTCAAACCCACTAAAATTACAGATTCTGAAAGGGAAGATAGCAAACCCAAGTTTCCATCATTCAAGAGAATAGCTGGATAGGTTTGATTGGGATCATAGGTCGAAGGAAGGCTGACCCTAACTTGAATCCCTTCCCAATCAAACTCATTATTTATTGATAAAGTCATTGATTTTCTCAAGGGAATCAATCACTGCTGGACCATAATCCATCAACTCATCGTAAGAAATGGTCATGATTTTTTGATTCTTAATTGCAGGAACGTTTTCCAAAACTTCATTTGCCTTCATCAACTCTACTGCTTTAGCATCCAATTTTTTATTGCGGTCGCTGGTTACATAGATAATCAACTCAGGATCCATTGACACGAGATTTTCCAAGGTTAAGCCTGATGTTCCTGTTGCAACGTTGGTATAACCAAGTTGATTCAACAAGCTTTCTTGCAAAGCAGACTTGTATGCACCAAAGGTTTCGTCATTATAAGCAACCATAATCAAAGCCTTTTTCTTTTCACCTTGACTTGCTGGATTAGCTTTCTTAACAGCCTCGATTTTAGCTTGTAATTGAGCTGCGTATTCATTAGCCTTGTCCTGAACATTGAAAATCATTCCAAGATTTTTGACATCTTCTACGATATTCCCCAAATCTTGCTGAATCGTTGAGAGAGAAGCTTTTTGCGTATAGACTGGGATTTTATTTTCATTCCAAGCGTTAACTGTCCCCAAGGATTTTTCAGAAAACATCATGTTTCGACCCATCACAGCGTCTGGCTCATAAGAAAGTACTGTCTCTTGTGAGACTGTTTTTTTATCCCCAATTTGAGGAATAGTCGCAATCGCGTCCTTGTATTTGTCCGTCACAGCATTGTCAGGGTTGAGCATGCCAGCAATTTTATCTTTCAAACCTAGTTCCAATAAGATTTCAGTAGTTGAAAGATTGTTGGTGATAACTTTTTCAGGTGCCTTGTCAAAGACTTGTTCGACTTCATTTCCCTTAACATCATAGGTTTTGATCGTTAACGGATAAGTCGTCTCTGTGCTGGCCTTTTGACTTGTTTCTGCGCTAGACTGCGTGATAGCTTTTTCTGTAGTAGTATTGGCACAAGCTGCCATGGTTAAGCTAGCTACTGTTACGAGTAAAATGCTTAGTGTTTTTTTCATTTTGTTTTCCTTTTCATTCTTATAAATAGTGAATCATGGCTTGCTGATCCTCGGTCCAAGTAACCTGACTTTGAACTCCGTATACAGTTTGCAATGACTCAGGGGTGATGGTCTCCTTTGGAGTCCCTTGGTAAAGGATTTCCCCCTCTTTCATCAGATAGAGATAATCCGAATAGCGACAAGCAAGTTGAATATCATGCAGGACAGCTAGAACATTGATTTTGAGCTCCTTCACAATGGCTAACAAGTCTAGCTGGTACTTGATATCTAGGTGATTGGTTGGTTCGTCCAGGAGCAAGAGAGTCGGTCCTTGCGCCAAGGCTCGGGCTAATAAGACTCGTTGCTTTTCTCCCCCTGAAAGAGACGAATAGAGACGCGTTTTCTTCTCAAGCATATCCACCTTGACAAGTGCATCTTGAACAAGGGCATAATCTCTTTCCTTTTCCTTCTGTAAAAAAGAGAGATGGGGCGTTCTTCCTAGCAAGACGATTTCCTCAACTGTACAATCAAACTGCAATTGATTAAACTGGGTGACAACTGCCATTTGCTTGGCTGTTTCTTTGAGTGACCAATGCTCCAGCGGCTTTCCATCTAGCCTTATCAAGCCCTTGTCCGCCTTTTCCTGACGATAGAGGAGTTTAAGCAGGCTGGTTTTTCCACTTCCATTCGGTCCTAGTATCGTGTGAAATTGATGCCCCTCAACCTTAAGAGAAACTCCTTTGAGGATTTTTTTCTCTCCTAGTCCAAAGTGGACATCCTGACAAATCAAGTCCATATCAGGCCCTCACCTCCCTTCGCTTACCTCCTACAATGTAGATAAAGAAGGGAGCACCTACTAAGGCTGTGAAAATACCAATCGGCAGCTCAGCATTTGGAATGATGACACGAGAGAGTACATCTGCCCAGACGACAAAGAGTGCACCCAGTAAGGTCGCAACGGGAAAAAGTCTCCTGTAATTCGTTCCTACTAACCCTCGAGCTAAGTGAGGAGTAATCAGACCAACAAATCCAATAATCCCACAGGTTGCTACTAAGACTGCTGTCAGCACAGCCACCATGGTCACATAAAGATACCAATAGAAGCGTAAGGGTATCCCCAAAGTTAAAGCAGCCTCATCTCCCATCATCATCGCATTAAAAACACGATACTGAGTAGAGAAAAATAGAAAGGCCATTCCTACTACTATAGTTGGCAGGACTAAGTCAGACCAGGTAGTCCCGGCAAGCGAGCCCATGGTCCAAAACTTAATGGTCATCACACTGTCCGCATTAGCCCCAACTGAGATAATAAAGTTGGAAAACGCCAGAAAGAGAGCATTGACCACCGTTCCTGATAAGATCAGACTAGAAGTCGTCATCCTTCCTTGCATAGAGGCAACGATGAGGACAGCGATTGTTGCCAAAATAGCTCCTAGAAAAGCTCCAAGGCTAACCACCAATTTTAAACCAAGAATGATACTCAAGGTTGCCCCTAGAGTTGCACCCGCAGAAATTCCTAAGACATAAGGCTCTGCGATGGGATTGTTCACTGTAGACTGCATCACGCTACCACACATAGAAAGACCAGCCCCTACTATCAGACCTAACAATACTCGGGGGAATCTCATGTTCCATACAATGGCAAGAGTGGACTTGGAAACCTCTCCTATCTCAAGAGGAAACCCCAACCTGCTCAAAATAATCCGATAGGTATCGCCTAGATCAATCGCAACGGATCCCATAGAAACTGCTAGAAAGAGGGAAATCCCTAAAACAGCTAGCAAAACACCTAAAAGTAACACAAATTGCAGGTCCCGTCGGCTTCCAGAAAATTTGGAAAGCATGAAAACCTCCTTAAACAAAATTAAAAATTTAGAAAATTCTCATGAAAAGTATACCATATTTTCAACAATGGAACAAGATGAGAAAAATAAATATAGTTGGTCTTACAGTGCTAATAATCGTAACCGAAGATTATACTTGGGTATATCGAGGTAAAGTGACAACATAAAAAGCCCTCTAAAATTAGAGAGCTGATTTGAGCCCGGGCTAAAATCCTAGTGAAACAAAAAAATCTACACGATCAGAAAAGTCTCTATCGTGCCATTTTCATACATGATGTATAGTCCAAGTAGAATGAATACTATGGGCACAATGATTCGCTCGTATTTTTCAATTGTCTCGAATATTAACGGAATAGAGGATAACATCCGACTAATCTCGCAAAAGATAATTATGCCGATTACAAACACAAGCAACGCCACGAGGGTCTGTGACCAATCTAACGAAGCAAAATAAGGTATATAGATACCTAAATTATCTCCGCCAGACGCAATTGTCAGCAATGTAACTGTCCAAAACAGTTGATTTGCCTTGCTTTGTTCTAATCTTTCAATAATTTCTTCCTCTTCTTCCTCACCTTCTCCAACAATTGCAAAGCGAATCCCTAAATAGATAGGGATTAAACCAAGCAATCCAACCATCCATTCTTCAGGCACGAAATTAACGACATAAGCAGCAACTAAACTCGCCCCTACAAGTAAGCCTGTTCCTAGATATTGCCCCGCATAAATATGCCATTTCTGTTTATTCTGTGATAGCTGTGCAAATAAAATAATTAAAATAATTAAATAATCGATACTGGTGGAAATATAAACACCAATAGCAGATATGATTGTCTGTCCCATAAAAACCTCCTGTATTAGTTAGTAATAAATCAGCAGATTTTAGGAGAGCACAGACACATTAATTTAGCTATCGCTAGTGGGTAATGTCGAACGTAGGAAAGCATTTTACTCCTCCTCAAAACGTAGTTACAAAGTAATTTCTAACTGGAATTCGGTGACTACTTCCATGTAAAGTATAACATACTATACTTTACTTCGTAAAGTGTGGGCTCTCCGAGGGGGCTTGCAGACAGTTACTCGGCTTGAAAAGCCGAGTAACTGCGCACCTTCATGGTGTCATTAGCTGATACCATTTGAGGTTTTTGTAGTCACTCAGCAGATAGTGGGAATTTTCCGTCTGTTTTTGTAGTCTCCAAAATTGTGACCGATAAAACCGGATTGGAAGAAATTCAATCTAAAGTATGGTTTTTGTAGTCTCCAAAATTGTGACCGATAAAACCTCAATAAAAAAGCTCTCTGAATATCAGAGAGCTGATTTGAGCTCGGGCTAAAATCCTAGTGAAAAAGATGAAACTCCTTGTGTTCATCGAACACTGTTTCCTTTCCCTATTTTCATACGGATTTTTAACGCCCTTAGCATCATGATTCTTGCCGGATAAACCGTTTATAGACTAGGCGATGAGCCGAAGATTGTACTATAAAACTAGTGAAAATAAAAAAATCTCCCCGAAGAGAGATGATCTGGTTTATTTTACCTTACAGTGCTAGGAACCGTAACCGAAGATTATACTTGAGTTTATCGAGGTAAGGTGACGACATAAAAAGCCCTCTGAAATCTGAGAGCTTTATTCTTGCTGGATAAAACGTTTATAGACTAGGTGACAAGCCGAAGATTGTACAAAAATGTTCGTGAAACAAAAAATCTCCCCAAAGGGAGATGATCTGGTTTATTTTACCTTACAGTGCTAGGAACCGTAACCAAAGATTATACTTGAGTATATCGAGGTAAGGTGACAACGCAATGTAAGTGGAAAATAAAGCAGATTAACGACGAAGTCCTAGAGAGTTGATTAACTCACGGTAACGGTTAACGTCGTTTTTACGCAAGTATGCAAGCAAGTTACGACGGCGACCGATTTTCTTCATCAATCCACGGTAAGTAGCGTGGTCTTTTTTGTGTTGTTTGATGTGTTCGTTAAGGTGGTTGATTTCCCAAGTAAGGACAGCAACTTGAACCTCTACTGAACCTGTATCACCTTCGTGACGTGCATATTGTGCGATAATTTCATTTTTTTTCTCTTTTGAGATTGCCATGATATTTCTCCTTTTTATTTGGCTTCATCCGAGTGACAGGTTGGCATGCCTGTAACCAAGAAGAAGTTATTTGTCTTTACGACAGTTCTTATTCTACCAAGAAGCAGGGACTTTGTCAACTGATTTACTGTTTAAAACCGTGAATTACTCTACTGATTTCAGGGCTTCGAGCATATCTACTTTTCTCACAAACAAGTCACTCTTTACTATCATTATAAGGCCTTTTCAACTAGTTGGAAACTAGAAGCAAAAACAAAAAAGCCTAGGAATCCTAGGCTTTCTGTTTATAGATTATTTTCCAAGGTAGTATTCAGAAACTACGTTCAATTTTTCGTCGAATTCGAATACCAATGGTGGGAAGTTAGGGATTTCCACGTCCATGATTTCGTCATCTGACAAGCGTTTGATGTGTTTTACAAGGGCACGGATTGAGTTACCGTGAGCTCCTACGAATACGTTTTTACCATCTTTAAGTGCTGGAGCGATTTTATCTTCCCAGAATGGAAGGGCACGTTCCAAAGTCACTTTCAAGTTTTCAGCATCTGGAATGACTGAATCGTCAAGTGAAGCGTAACGACGGTCAGTATGTGCTGAGTATTCGTCATCATGAGGCATTGCAGGAGGCAATACATCGTATGAACGACGCCAGATGTGAACTTGCTCATCACCAAATTGTTCAGCAGCTTCAGCTTTGTTTTTACCAGTCAAACCACCGTAGTGACGTTCGTTCAAGCGCCATGATTTTTCAACTGGAACCCAGAGTTGGTCAGCAGCTTCAAGAGCCAAATTTGTTGTTTTGATCGCACGTTTCAATACTGAAGTGTAAGCTTGGTCAAATTCGATACCAGCTTCCTTGATCAATTTACCAGCGTCAATCGCTTGTTGTGTTCCTTTATCAGACAAATCAACATCAGCCCAACCAGTGAAAAGGTTAGCTTTGTTCCATTCAGACTCACCGTGGCGAGCAAAAACCAATTTTACCATTAGATGGATTCTCCTTTTATTTTTCGAGGTTTCCCTCGTTTATCTATTCTATTTTACACAATTTTTCACAAAAAAGCTAGTTAAAATCAACTAAAAAGAGAAGAGCTTACCAGTCTTCTCTTTATCGCACTATCATAATTGTTCTCGATAGAGGATGAAATAGTTCCGTCCAAATAATTGGAAAACTACTACTCTTCAATTACAAATTTTTTCAATGTTCCAAAGTAAAGTGAACCACCAATAATGGTTAGAATTCCACCTACCCATCCCAAAAATGGAATCAAGCCAACCGCACCACCTACAATGAGCAAAACAGAAGGTGCATTCGTAACACGTTCATCATCTTTATAATAAACAATAGCCACAATTCCCAATACTAAAACAGCAATTTTAACCAATGACAAAATAATTGAGAGCCCTGTCAATGTCCCAACCGTTACATCTGCGTCTTCAGTTGCCGCAGCAGCTCCAATAGCCATGATAAACATGATGACTGGCGCTAAAAGCAATACAATTCCTGAAATAAGACCAAAAATAGCATTGACACGAGCAAGTGTATTTGTTTTCATAATAATCTCCTTAAAATTTTTATAGGTATTATTCTATCATAATTTATCTAAAAATTAAACAATCTTATAAAATTTTATAATAAATATTGATTTTCAAAAAATAATTTTAAGTTCTATAGTCTCTTTATAATTAGTAGAAATATAAAATTATGAGAAAACTGAATAGTTGATTATGTTAATTATCTACACGGTCAGGCCAGGAAGAACTTCATTTGAAGAAATGGACTAGTAAATTTTCCCATGATAAAACGCATAATATCAAAGCACTTGAACTCTTGATATTATGCGCTTTTTATGATTTTAGCGACCTTTCTCAGTCTATTCTGATTATTTCGCTTCAAATCCTTCTGCGACTGCATCTGCAAAGTTTTCTTCTACGATGCTTGCACAGTGGTCACAGATAACTGCATGGTAGCTACGTTCAGCAGTAGTTGGATCGATACGACGGCAGCGATCACATACTTCACCTGCAGCGCGTTCAACTGTGAAGGCTACATCCTCAAAGCTGACTGCGCCTTCTGGAGCTGTACCTTCAGCGATAGTCAATTCTGACACGATCAAAAGTTGAGCTACATTGCTATCCACTGCTCCAAGAAGAGTTTTCACAACTTCGTTTGGATAAACTGTCAAGTGTGCTTCAAGCGATTTTCCGATTACTTTTGCATTACGTGCTTCTTCCAAGGCTTTTTGAGCTTGTCCACGGAAGTCCATGAAGGCTGCCCATGTATCCAAGATTTCTTCTTGGTTGGCAAAAGTTTGAGCCTCTGGTAATTCAGACAATTGAACGAAGTCTTCAGCTTCAAACTCAAGATATGACCAGATTTCCTCTGCTGTGTGAGGAAGAATTGGTGTCAAGAGTTTGGTGATTTTGACAAGAATGTCATAGAAGACAGTCTGCATTTGACGGCGTTCGAGTGATTTGGCACCTTCAATGTAAACAACGTCTTTAGCAAAATCAAGGTAGAAGGCTGACAAATCAACGTTGATGAAGTTCACCAAGGCCTTGTAGATTGTCAAGAATTCAAAGTTGGCATAAGCATCACGAATCGTTTTCACAAGCTGGTTAAAGCGAATGGTCATGTACTTGTCAACAGAACGAAGCTCATCGTAAGCTACTGCGTCTTGAGCTGGGTTAAAGTCAGATGTATTGGCAATCAAGAAACGAAGAGTGTTACGGATCTTACGGTAAGTTTCAGAGACTTGGCTCAAGATATCCATAGAGATACGCACGTCGTTGCTTGAGTCCACACTTGTTACCCAGAGACGCAAGATTTCCGCACCAAATTGTTTTTCAACATCACTTGGAGCAATGGTATTTCCAAGAGATTTAGACATCTTCTCACCTTTACCATCAAGGGCAAAACCTTGTGACAAGATTTGTTTATATGGAGCAACGCCATGGTTAGCAACAGATGTGATAAGTGATGAGTTGAACCAACCACGGTACTGGTCAGAACCTTCAAGGTATAGATCTGCTGGGTATTTAAGTTCTGGACGGTTGACCACCACTCCATTCCATGATGAACCTGAGTCAAACCATACGTCCATGATATCTGTTTCTTTCTTGAACTCGCCATTTGGTGAACCTGGATGAGTAAATCCTTCTGGCAAGAGGTCCTTAGCATCACGTTCCCACCAGATGATAGAACCGTGTTCCTCAAAGAGTTGAGCTACATGTTCAATCGTTTCAGCTGTCATGATTGGCGTTCCGTCTTCAGCATAGAAGATAGGAAGGGGAACTCCCCAAGCACGTTGACGAGAGATAACCCAGTCGCCACGGTCACGAATCATATTGTAAAGACGAACTTTACCCCATTCTGAGTGGAACTTCACTTTTTCAATTTCGTCCAAGATTTCTTGGCGGAATTTAGATACAGAGGCAAACCATTGTGGAACAGCACGCCAGATGATTGGTTTTTTCGTACGCCAGTCAAATGGGTATGAGTGAGAAATTTCTTCCTGAGCAAGGAGTAAATCACCCAGTTTTTCGATAACAGTCGGCACAACCTTGTCATAGAACTGACCCGCAAATTCAGGACCAGCATTTTCCATCATAATACCGCGTTCGTTAACTGTTACAGCAACTTCCAAGCCGTTGGCAACACCGACATTGTAGTCGTCCTCACCAAAACCAGGGGCTGTATGGACAATACCAGTACCAGAGTCAGTCGTAACGTGGTCACCAAGGATTACCAACTCATCTACAGCCGTATCCCAAGGGTGAGCTGTCACGATTTGGTTGAGTTCTTGACCACGATAGGTCGCCAAGACCTGAACATCAGCCCAGCCAAATTTCTCAGACAAGCTATTCAACAATTCTGAAGCAACTACAAACTTACGAGATTCACCAGCTGGTTGTACCAATACATAATCAATATCTGCTCCAACTGTCAAACCACGAGATGCTGTGATAGTAAATGGTGTAGTGGTCCATACGACAATATAAGTATCCGTATCTAGAACACCTTTTCCGTCTTTGACGCGGTTAGCATAGTAAAGGGAAGTTGAAAGCAAGTCATGGTATTCAATTTCCGCTTCAGCAAGAGCTGATTCAGATGACCAAGACCAGTAAACTGGCTTGGCACCACGGTAGATGTAGCCTTTCTTAGCCATTTCACCAAAGACACGGATCTGAGCCGCTTCATAGTCCGGAGTCAAAGTCACATAAGGATTTTCCCAGTCACCAGAAACACCCAAACGTTTAAAGTCTTCACGTTGTTTATCAACTTGAGAAAGAGCGTACTCACGGCAAAGTTTCAAGTACTCAACCAAGTCCATTTCTTTGCGTTTAACACCTTGTTTTGCCAAGACTTGCTCGATTGGCAAACCATGTGTATCCCAACCTGGGATGTATGGTGCGTAAAATCCAGACATAGACTTAGAACGAACAATAATATCTTTAGAAATCTTGTTCATAGCATGTCCAACGTGGATATTTCCGTTTGCATACGGAGGTCCATCATGCAAGGTGAAATGAGGTTTTCCTTGGTTCAATTCTTGACGACGTTGGTAAAGTTTTGCTTCTTCCCATTCTTTTTGCCAAACTGGTTCTTTAGTTGGAAGACCAGCACGCATAGGAAAGTCTGTTTTCCCTAGATTGAGGGTTTCTTTAAGTTTCATTGTTACTCCTTTAATTTAAAATGACAAATTAAAAACCACGATCCGCAAAAAGGACGAAAATCGTGGTACCACCTTTGTTCGAAAAAAGACAGGGTCTCTTTTCCTCTTTTCCCGTAACGTGGGGGACGTCCAGTCTTACTGCTTTCAGACCGGATTTTTGTTGAGAGGATAATCTAACCACTAGGGATTGCAGGACTCTCACCATCTCCCGCTCGCTGAAAATATAGTTGGTTCGATCTTGTTCTCACATTTTTTATAGGATAAGAACAGATTCTTTGTTAGCATCGCCCTCAGTTGCCGCAGTAGCTTCTACTTCAACTGACTCTTCATGCTGGTCAATTTCTTCTGTCTGTTGATTTTGTTGAGCCTCAAACTCAGCTAATTCTTTATTGCCAGCCTCGATACGAGCTTGCAATTCAGCAACCTCTTCTGGTGTGAATTGACGAGTCATATCAATAGGCTCTTCCTCTGGTTGTAAAGATACAGATTCACCCAGAACTTCACCCACCACTTCTTTAAAGGCTTCATCACTTGTCTGAAGGTAAGTAGCTGTTGGGCGAAGAATATCTTCCCAATCAGATGACTCGACAATAGCCAATTGACTTTCAATCGTAGACTTGAGGCGTTGATGGAATACACGGCTCTTGTTCTTCAACTCTTCTGTCTCAACAGCCACTCTCTTCGCATTATCTGTTGCCTGACGGAGAATTTCATTTGCCTTGTATTTCGCTTCTTCAAGCAAACGCTGAGCGTCTTGTTCAGCTTGTTGAATAATATTGTTTGAACGTTCTTGAGCAGCTTGTTTGACACGCTCAGCTGTATCTTGAGCAATCAAAACCGACTGACTCAAGGAATCCTTCATCTCATCAAAGTAAGACAAACGTTCTTCCAAATTTTTGATGTGCGTTTCTTTGTCGTGATTGCTACGAACCAAATCTTCATAGTCACGAACAACGATATCCAGAAATTCATCTACTTCTTCTGGGTCAAAACCTCTAAATCTTGTACCAAAGGTTTTATCTTTAATTTCTAACGATGTAATTGGCATACTTTTCCTCACTTACTTAATAAAAAATAGAATCATTAATTGCTTCTGGTTCTTGCTCGCTTGTTACTGTTCTCTTAGGAATATCATTCGTATAATAGGAAAGACGTTCTTCTAGTTTTTTGATATAGAGTTCAGTTTCATCTTTGTATCGAATCATCTCCTCTAATTCAAAGTAAATCTTATCAAGAAAGAGGTCAACTTCTTCCTGATTGTAGCCTCTGAATGTTCTTGAGAAAGCTTTATCACTTATTTCTTGTGGTGTAATCGACATATTTTTTCTCACTTGCTTAAAAGTAGCCGGACTGTTAGTTTTTTCTTATCCTTTTTGGTCTGACCATTGTCTTTGACAATTTTTAGACGACCAAACTTTCTCACACTGATCAAATCTCCAACTGCAACCTGGTAATCACTTTTTTCAACCAGATGATAGTTTACCTGGACAGATTTTTTCTCTATCAGTTGACTAGTTTGGTTTCTAGATAATTTCAAGGCACTTGATAAGAGGGCATCCAATCGAAAACTCGAAACTAAAATTTCTCGTTCTCTATAATCAATTTTAGACAAAATCCTATCGGTAAAAGGACGTTCCTCCAGCGATACAGGAAGTCTGCCAATCTTTCTTATTCCATCCTGAAAAAGAGGAATGAAATCACGATTGACAAAAATCTGTGCTCTCTTTTCATCTACCAAGATATCACCAAATAATTTACGGTCAATTCCTAGTTGGTTGATGATTGTTCCCAAAATTTTTCCATGACTCAGTTGTTCAAACTTACTCGGATAGCAAATTTCTAACAGGGTCATTTCAAAATCTGATATCTCCGGTTCAAAGTAATCTGGATAGAGAAGAACTCGAACCGACTCTGTCGGAAGAAAATCACCACTACTTTGGCAACCCAGTCCATATGTCCCAGCTAGTACCCTCAAAATCTGTTCCTGATGGGGATTGATAAAAGGAGTAAGTACCGGCGCATAGGTATCTTCTACCCGCTTGATCCACTCTAACCCCTTATCAATAAAGGGAATATCATCTTGGGAAAAGTGCTGATAAATGGTTCTATTTGCTGTCATAGTAATAGGACTAGTCGTGTTAAGATATTTCCAACAAACTGAATCAGAATTAGCGCTGCCCAAACTGTAAAATCAAGACCAGCAAATTGTAGATTGAGCTTACGAAGTGGCTCAATAACTGGGCGAGCAAGTCTGATAACTAGGCGTCCCAGCTGGCTTTCATAGGCATTTGGAAACCATGAAAGAAGAGCAAATGCAACGAGAATGATGGAATAAATGCTAACCACATTTTGGATTAAACGGATTAAGAAAATCATTATCTTGCTCTATTTCGTTTAATATCAAAACCAAACTCAGCGCTTTGTGATTCATCTGGAAGCTTGATATCTTCAATATTCACGATAACGTTGACAGGAGTCAATAGATACATCGTACTCGCGACTTTTTTCATATTTCCAGCCAAGACATGACGGGCTCCATCCAAGTAATCAAGGCAACGACGGGCTTGTACCTCTGTCATATATTGGAAATCAATCAAAATACTTTCATTTCCAGCCAACAAATCTACAATCTCAGTTGCATCTTCATATTTTCTTGGATAGCGAACGTCGATTGTTACTTTCTCATCAGAACGATGGCTTTGCATCGCCAATTCTTGCTGACGCGCATGAAGACGAGTAATATTTGCATCTTTTGCTGATCCTGACTGAGCAGGTGCTGGTAATTCCTTAGAAGTTGAGACGGCCGGACGAACTGTTTCCTCTTGTTGAGGCTGGTAGTTAGTTGTTTCCTCTCCATCTTCTGTGAAATAATCTATAAATTTATCGAATTTATCTTTTAAAGACATAGCTCTCTCCTATTTAAAAAATGCTGTACCGATTCGAACAAAGGTTGAGCCGAACTGAATGGCTTCTTTGAAATCACGACTCATTCCCATACTGAGTTCTGTCATCGGCATATTAGGGATTTGTTTTTCTCTAATTTCTGCCTGCAGAGCTTGTGTTTCTTTGAAAATTTCTTTCAATTTCTCACTATCTGCCTCAAAAGGAGCCATGGTCATTAAACCAACATACTCAATCTGATCTAACTTAGCCAATTCTGGCAAAAGTTCTAGCAATTCTTCTTTTGAAAACCCATGCTTGCTTTCTTCCCCAGAAATATTGACCTGCAAGAAACACTTGATAACCTGGTCTCTTCTCTTTTGAATTTCCTGAGCCAATTTTAGGGAGTCTAAAGCATGAAAGTAATCCACATATGGGATTACTTCTTTTACTTTCCGTCTTTGTAGTGTTCCTATTAAATGCCAAGTGACTGGATAATCTTTCAAGGCCTGATATTTTTCTAAGAATTTATCAACTCGATTTTCACCTATATGACGGACACCAAGCAGAAGCAAGGCTTCCGCTGTTTGTATGTCTACATATTTTGTCACTGCAATAACTGAAACAGCATCTAAAGCACGGTTTGCTTCTAGACTAGCATCAGCAATCTGCTGAAATACTAATTCAGTATTTTTTTTCAAATTCATTGATTAACGATTTTTGAAGAATGGAGGTGTATCCAATTCATCTTCATCTTGTGAAACTGGTGTTTCGAAGCGTTCTACTGGTGAAACAACTGGATCTGTTTGGCGAACAATAGACTCACGACGCAAGTCCCAGTCTCCAAAAGCAGACGCTTGGTTTGTTTCAAAACGACGTGGGCTTGATTTAGGTAATTCTGCTGTCTCTTCCAAGTCGAATTGACGGTCAAATGTGTGCGCTTGTGGAGCTTTAGTTGTTGGACGTCCAACTGGTTGGTTGTTACGAGCTCCAACTACTTTTTCCACGCGCTCTTGACGAACACCTGTCGCTACAACTGTAACACGGATTTCATCCTTCATGCTTTCGTCAATTGATGTTCCAAGCCAGATGTTTACACCTTGGCCAGCTGCTTGGTTGACAATTTCTGAAGCTTCTTCTGCTTCAATCAAGGTCAAGTCAAGACCACCAGTAACGTTGACGATGACATCCTCTGCACCATCGATAGTTGTTTCAAGAAGTGGAGAGTAAATTGCTTTACGAGCCGCTTCAACAACGCGTTCTTCACCACTACCGATACCGATACCCATAAGGGCATTCCCTTTGTTGGCCATTACAGTTTTCACATCAGCAAAGTCAAGGTTAATCAATCCTGGGTTCGTGATCAAGTCAGTGATCCCTTGAACACCTTGGCGAAGGACATTATCTGCTTCGCTAAGAGCTTCAAGAAGTGGCGTTTTCTTATCAACGATTTCAAGCAAGTTGTTATTAGAGATAATCAACAAAGTATCAACATGCTCGCGAAGTTCGTTGATTCCTTCTACAGCGTACTGGCCACGTTTGCTTCCTTCAAATCCGAAAGGACGTGTCACAACACCAACTGTAAGAGCACCAAGATCTTTAGCGATACGTGCAATAACAGGGGCTGCACCTGTACCAGATCCACCACCCATACCTGCAGTGATAAAGACCATGTCTGCTCCAGTGATAGCTTCCGTCAAAGCTTCTTCACTTTCTTCTGCAGCTTTACGTCCAACTTCTGGACGACCTCCAGCACCCAAACCACGAGTCAATTTTGGACCAAGTTGGATAACTGTTTCTGCTTTCGTACTGCTAAGGGCTTGTACATCAGTGTTGGCTGCGATAAATTCTACACCAGCAACACCTTCGTCAACCATGCGGTTGATGGCGTTACCACCACCACCACCGACACCAATTACCTTAATAACTGCGCCTTGAGCTGCTGCTGTATCAAATGAAAATGTCATAATTTCTTATCCTCTTTTATTCATCAAACATGCTTCCGATTAAACCACGGAAACGTTCTGTTAGCTTCGGTTTACTTTGAGAACTTGCTTGGAATTCTTCCTTAGGAGCAACTGGAGCTTCCTGCACAGTTTCAGCTGGAGCTGTTTGTGCTGGACTTGGTTGCGCTACTGGATTCAAACGTTGATTTGGAATGCCAAAGTTTATTGGTTTTTGACGAAGGAATTCATCTCCTTTAACTGCTTTTTGGGCAAGAAGATTGACTTCAGTCAATTTACCAGCAAACTCAGACAAGCTAATCACGTGCGCAAATGCAGGGTTGCGAATTCCAACTTGATTTGGTACATAGAGTTTTACGCGAACACCAAATACTTCTTGGGCTAATTCAACAATTCCTGGCAAAATTGCATTTCCACCGATAAGGACGATACCTCCTGGCAAATCTAACAAGTGTCTTCTTTCCAACTCTTGTTTGATTTGGTCAAAGATATGTTTGATGCGTGCTGAGATAATTTCTGCCAAATAGCTTTCTGTTACTTCAACAGGTTCTACTTCACCAATTACTTCAACTTGGAAAGTTTCGTTACTTGCAAGTGGAACGTAAGCTTCACCATAGTTCAGTTTCAAACTTTCTGCAATTTTTTGAGATGTTTTCAAGACTTTAGAAATGTCTTTAGTAACGTAATCTCCACCTTCTTGGTAGATGTTAGTGAACTGCAATTCTTGGTTGCGGATAGTCGCTACAGTAGTCTGACCTCCACCCATGTCAATGACAGTCGCACCAAATTCACGTTCACCTTCATTGAGAACGGAATTCACGATTGCCAAAGGTGAAATAATCACATTATCAACATGAATACCCACACGCTCAACTGTCTTGCGAAGATTGTGTAAAATCGTACGAGGACCTGTGTAAAGCAGACCACGCATTTCCAAACGGACACCCATCATACCACGAGGGTCACGGATTCCTTGGAAACCATCCACGATGAATTCTTCTGGAATAAAGGTAATCACTTCACGATCAGGAGTCATGCTCTTTGTCAAAGCTGATTTGACAACATTCTCAACATCCTGGTCTGTGATTTCTTTGGTATCTGAAGTAACAGGAATCATTCCTTGTGTTGGTTCGACCTGCAAGAGGTTTGCTGGAAGTCCAACGTTAACAGACTTAATAGAAATACCAGCTTTCTCTTCTGCCTGTGTGATTGCTGATTTGATCGCTGAAGCAGCTGCTTCAATATCAACAATAATTCCGTCTTTGACACCTTTACTTTTGGCGTTACTTACACCAATTACGTTTACTTCGCCATCTCTATGCTCAGCTACTAGCACTTTAATTGAGCTAGTTCCGATATCTAAGCCTGTAAAAAAACCATCTCTAGTCATTACATCGCATCCTCTCTGTCTTCCAAGTTTCTCACTTCTATTTAATAACTATACTTGGGCATAGCTATTCACAGAATATTATAACACAAAAAATCCGATTGTGCTCAGATTTTGATAAATTTCCTAGTCATTTTTCGCTTTTTATTTCTATCTTTTTTATCTTAACAGCCTAACTTAAAAAAAGTATCGTTTTTTACAAAAAAAGAAAGCTTATATTTAAGCCTTCTTCACAAGTATTTTTTCTGCTTTCTGCTCTACAAAAACTTCTAACACTTTCTTGGTCAAACTAATAGCTGTAGCTAATACCAGCGACACAATCAGATAATTAGCAACTAAGCCATGATCACCAACCAATGGTGGCTTTGTCAAGAATCCATAATCTCCACCTACAACTAAGTTGACAACCCATATCAAGCCATTTAAGGCGAAAGTAATCACCACCACATTCTTCAAATCGAGAAGGGAAGGTTGATAGTTTCTAAACAAGTATAGGAGCGCATTTCCTAAAAGGGCAACATGTCCGATAATGAAAGACAAAATGGTCACGTGTGGAAATGGGTAGAGATCAAAGAGTGGGTAAGCCAGTGCCGCTGTTGCTCCAAAAGTTCCTAAAAGGGCAAAGTATTGTTTGTACTTGGATGTCCCTGGAATCAAGAGCATCACAAACATGGCGATACGGCAATGATAGAAGGGCAAACTTTCTGACAGAGGCATGAGATTGCCCCAATACCAGCTATACAGAACAATCAGTTGAACAGACTGAAGGATCTGAATAAAACGCTGGTAAGCCACTTTATCGCGAAAACGATAAGAAGCATAGAAAGTAAGAGCCAGTAAACATAACAAACCAATGTACCAGTGGAGTTCAAACTGGGGCGGTTCTGATATCTGTGTGGTAAATAATTTATCCCACAAATTCATATTCTATTCCTCGTTCATCTAGCTAGAGGCAGTAAAAAAATTCACTCCCCCCAGCTTTTAATTTTTTTGAAAAACTGGATTCCATGCCATGCATAGAACACTTGCGCCTTAAATTCGCAACCTATTATATCATTTGTATTGCAGAAATGCACCTTGCAGATACCCTTTTTTGATTTGTCAACTTCTCTAGCATAAACTAATCAACATATTGGTCCCTTTGTCCTTTATAAACCTGCCAAAGAATCTCCATTTGCTCCTTGGTGATGCGTTTTTCAGATAAGACTGGCAATTGGTCAATGGCAAAAAATTGAAGCTCAGCAATTTCTTGATTCTCTTGAAATTGTCCATCAAGAAGCTTACATTCAAAGACAAACTTTGCATATTGTTTGCTCTGCAGTTGGAAACGATTGGTATCAAAAACTGCAAGTAACCTTTCAGCTTTTGCTGTAAAGCCGGTTTCTTCTTCAATTTCTTTAAGAATATTTTCGGTTGGAGAGTAGCCGACTTCACCAAAACCACCTGGCAAAGCCCAACTATCCTCCCCTTTTCCTCTAACTAAACAGACTTTTTCATCCTCAACAATCCAAGCACGGACGTCCATCAGAGGAGTTGCATAAGCGGACGTTGGTTTCAAGACTTCTGCCACTTCTTCTGCATCGAGGTCTGATACCTGATTCAACATTTCAGATAACAGACTTCGCAAGTCTTCGTAGCGCTCACGGTCAAACGGATCTTTTGTAAAGGTTAATCCAGTATCCGTAATGGCTAGCATTCTTTGCAGATACTTGGCAAAATCACTTGCATTCATTTTCTAAACTTTCTACCAACTTGGCTAGATTCATAGAGTTAGAACCTTTGAGCAAGATTTGGTCATTGGCACCGAGACTTTCCTTGACTTGCTTTACTAGGTCTTCAAATTGGTCCTCGTCAGCTGTTTTTTTGAAGTAATAAACGTGGCCGATTGGGAACATTTGACTAGCCAGTTGGCTTAATTCCGCAATATCTTCTCCATAGAAAATAACGGTATCCAGCACATCTGGCGAGAGGCTCAAAATCATCTGGTTATGGAGCTGAACAGACTGGTCGCCGAGCTCCTTCATGTCTGCTAGAACAGCGATTTTTTTGCCACCTTCGTTGGCTGGAATAGCCGAAAAAGTCTCCAAAATCAACTTCATCGCTGTAGGATTGGCATTATACACATCTGACAGGATATCTGCTCCATTGGCCGCTTTCTTCCACTCGGTACGATTACGGGTCAATTCAAGATTCTGGAAGGCCTGACGAATTTGCTCTTCTGAAACTCCTTCTTGTATAGCCACATAAGCAGCAATCATAGCATTGGTGGCATTGTACTTACCTGTCACTGGCAAATCGAGGGCTTGTCCCAAAAAATTAGCCTTAAAGGTCAGACTATCCTTGCGCTCAATCAAGTCTGTGACTTCTAACTCAGCTCCTGGCCCAAATCGGACCAACTTTTTATCAGCTGGCAAGTAGTCCTCGACAATCGGATCGACTGGTGCTAAGAGAACAGAACCCGGATCCATGCCATCTGCAATCTGCATTTTTCCTTTGGCGATTTCCGAACGGTCTTTGAAAAAGGCCAAATGAGCCTCTCCAACCAAGGTCACAATGGCTGTCTTAGGATGAGCCAATTCAGACAAGAGATGAATATCTCCCAAGTGATCCTGTCCCATTTCCAAGACCAACTTTTCAGTATCATCTGGCATATGAAGAACTGTGTAAGGAAGACCAATTTCGTTATTGTAATTGCCTTGGGTTTTGTAGGTCTTGTAGGTTGTTGATAGTAAATGTGCCAACATATCCTTAGTCGTCGTCTTGCCATTTGAACCCGTAACGGCAAAGACATCAACTGCCGTTTTTTCAAGATAGTAGGCTGCGAGGGTTTGAAAGGCAGACAACACGTCATCTACTAGAATGTAGGGATAACCTTCTACTTCCTTCTCAGACAGGGTTACTGCTGCTCCATTTTCAAAGGCTGTTTCGATAAAGTCATGACCATCACGCGCACCTTTGAGTGGCACAAACAAATCTCCCGTCCCAATCAAACGACTGTCAAACTCAGCTTTTTCTAACTGGGTGTCCTCAAAGATGCTGACATCATTTTTAGCTCCAACGGCTTGGGCAATTTCATGGATCGTTAATTTCATTTCTACTCCTTTAAAAAGGGGTGAAGTCCACGAACTCGACTCACCTAACAGTGCTAGTTCTAACTCCTACCCTCTCTTTCATTTTATAGCAAATGCGCTTCGCGCTTGTCAAAACTTTGCTTAGCAAGGTCAACCAAACGCTCGATTAGTTCTGGGTAGCTGATTCCCATATTGTCCCAAAGTAGTGGATACATAGACCACTGGGTAAAACCTGGCATGGTATTGAGCTCGTTTAGGAAAATCTCGCCCTTATCGGTATAGAAGAAATCACAACGAGACAGACCGAGGCCACCAATCGCACGGAAGGCTGTTTCAGCATTTCGACGCATGACAGCTACCACATCATCACTAATCTTGGCTGGGATGTCCATGGTAATCTTGTTATCGATGTATTTGGCATCATAGTCATAAAAGGCAACATCCTTGACCACTTCACCAGGAAGCGTGCTCTTCACATCGTAGTTGCCCAAGAGACCAACCTCGATTTCACGGGCATTCACCCCTTGCTCTACCAAGACACGGCTGTCATATTGGAAGGCAAGCTCCAAGGCTTGACGGAGTTCTTCTTGGTTTTCAGACTTAGAAATACCGACACTTGAACCCATATTTGACGGCTTCGTGAAGACTGGATAAGTCAATTTTTTTTCAACTTCAGCGATTTTAGCAGTCACATCATCGCCTTCAACGATAGCCACATAAGGTACTTGAGCAATCCCGACAGATTCTAAAACACGCTTAGTCGTGATTTTATCCATGGCAAGACTAGATGACAAGATATTGCAGCCGACATAGGGCATTTTCAAAACTTCAAGGAATCCTTGAACAGAGCCATCTTCTCCCATAGGACCATGAAGAACTGGAAAGACCACTGCACCTTCTTCATAGATGGCACTTGGCGCTATTTTCTTGTCCCAGTCAATAGTCGCATTGGTCATGAGACGATCTTCTTGACCTGGAGTCTGGCTAAATTCTTGCGTTTTGATAAAGTCACCTGACTGACTGATAAAGAAAGTCTTGACTGTGAAACGGTCGTAGTTGACCGCACGCATAACACTTTCAGCTGAAAGGACAGAGACTTCACGCTCTGCACTACGCCCACCGTATAAAAGAATAATTGTTTGTTTCATATTGCTTGTCCTAATTCTAATAGAATACTCGTTCTTTAGTATATCATATTTGCTTCTTTTTTGAAACTTGAACATGGTACTAGAATTTAAGAAACATAAAAGAGACCTATAACATCAAAATCGGTCTCCTTAATTTTCTTATGAATAAATTTAGTTCGTAAATTTGTCTACTCCTACAACTCTGTCCGATTTTCAATGGCTCGTAAGAGTGTGACTTCGTCCGCATACTCGATATCTGCTCCCACGGCTAGTCCTCGTGCTAGACGAGTGACCTTGATACCAGCTGGCTTGAGGAGACGAGAAAGGTACATAGATGTCGCTTCCCCATCTGCCGTCGCATTGGTTGCCACAATCACCTCTGAAACCTCACTATCCATGAGACGAGTCATGAGACTCTTGAGGTTGATATCGTCTGGGCTGATACCATTCATCGGAGAAATGAGGCCGTGCAAGACATGATAGAGTCCATGGTATTCTTGGATGTTTTCCATAGCAGCCACATCGCGACTATCCTCTAGTACCAAGATGGTTGTCTGATCACGAGTCGGATCTGTACAGATCGAGCAAGGATCATCATCCGTTAAACGGCCACAGATGGAACAATAGGTTAATTCCCGCTTAGCAGACAGGAGATTTTTGGCAAATTCATTGACATCGTCATCAGACATTCCAATGGTATAGAAGGCTAGGCGGGTAGCCGTTTTAATCCCGATGCCTGGTAACTTTGAATAGCTATCAATCAGCTTGGCAATAGGTGTTGGATACAGCATAAGTTCCTTTCTAATTCATTGGATGGTGTTGGTGATAAAGATTGATAATGTCGCGTGCAATCGAAGGTCCGACACCGTTTGTAAGGTTGGTGTTATGAGGAAAGACGACTGCGACCGCGATTTGAGGATTTTCGGTTGGTGCATAGGCAACTGCGTTGGTATTATTGGCTTTTTGACCGCCATTAACGTAACTTTCGGCAGTACCCGTTTTCCCGCTGATGGAAACGGCTGCGCCATTTGAAAAGGCACGACCAGTTGTCAGAGCACTCGTTCCATGCGAAACTTGATAGAAACCTTGGTGCAAGATAGCCATATCGGCTTCTGAGATATTGACCTTGTTCATTTCCTTGGCAGCTGTTTCCTGAACTAGACTGCCTAAGCCACCTTGGTCATTGTTGCCATAGATTCCTTCAACGATGTGAGGAGCCAAGCGCACACCATTGTTTGCGATGGTTGCGACATACTGGGCTAACTGCATCGGTGTATAGTTATCGAACTGCCCAAAGGAATTATTGATATAGTTCCCCAAATCAAATTCTTTTGGCGTAAATCCTGTGGATTCATCTGGGAGGTCAATCCCTGTTGAAGCTCCGAGTCCGTATTCCCCAAAGGTTGATCGCAATTTGCCCATTGCAGTCTCTAACTGTCCCGTTGCAGCCACCATGTTTGGCGTGTAGGTCTGTCCCATGATTCCTAGCGCGGTTTGAACCATGTAGGTATTAGAAGAGTACTCTAGAGCCTCAACTGCTGTGATCGGGAAAGAGCCATAGGACAAGGTGTACCATGAATTGATAGGGGCCGAACCTTGGAAAACAATCGGCTGGTCTGTCAAGGTTTGATTGCCTGACAAGACTCCGTTTTCCCAACCAGAGCTGATGGTCGCTGCCTTAACAACAGACCCTGGCACAAAGACATTGGTTATCGTTCCAAGCGAATCTGAACTTAATTTCCCGGATTCGACATCATGCTTGACACCTGACATCGCCAGAACTGCACCGGTTTTAGGATTGAGGGCTACAGCGTAGACTCCTTCAGAATATTTGGCTCCACCGTTACCCAACTCCGAGTTAAAGTAGCTCTTAAGTAGGTCATCCACACTATTCTGGAAAGCTAGGTCAATCGTTAACTTGATATTGTTTCCTTTGCTTCCTTCTTCGACATTTTCCACACTTTCCATATTTCCGTGCTTGTCGAGGTGGATTTCCTTGACGGAGCGTTTGCCTTGAAGAACATCTTCATATTGCTTTTCAAGATAGGAAGTCCCCACTCGGTCATTGAGAGAGTATCCTTTCTTGAGATAAGCGTCAACTTCCTCTGCTGGAAGACCTGACTTTTCACTGGAAACACTACCGACGATAGACGATAAAGAAGTGTCCAGTACTTTTCGGTCCCATGAGGTTGAAATGCTAATGCCCGGTAATTCCTTGGACGCAGAAGCTACAAGTGCAACTTGCGTATCATCCAAGGCATCTGTTGAAATGGTTCCAGTTGCGAAATTTCCAACTGCATTGAGCTGGCTAAAGAGATAGATTTCCTTTTTCTGATCATCCGTATAGTTAAGCTGACTCACGTTGATACTTTCAACCGCATTATTATAGAGGGTCGCTTCCGATAAGCGATTTCCATCTGAATCCAGGCGTTTGTCACTTGGAAGGGCCTCGACTGTCTTCTTGTAGATTTCTTGGTCAGCTAAGTAATAGTCCGCAATCTGACGGTCTGTGAGTTCAGGGGAAGTGACATTCACATACGTCAGCAGTTTTTTAGCCGTCTCCTTTAACTCTGCTGCCGTCATCTTATTGTTTCGTGTGAAAGAAACAACTTGCTTGAGTGTGTTTTCTACCAAGGGTTTCCCTGTTGCATCGTAGATTTGGCCACGAGCCGAACTGGTTGTCACCCTTGTTTGGCTGGCTGAGGCCAATTTTGTTTCATAAAAATCCTTATTGAGCACCTGCATGTATAACAATCGACCAATAATGACCATAAAGAGCAGAATGACAATCGCAAATAGTAAATTAAGCCGAATCGGAATCGAATGGCTATTAAATTTTCTCATACAACTAAGACTCTTTTCTAGAAAAATTCCCGATTTCCACCTTTATTTTCCCTAAAATAATAGAGTAAATAGGTGAATCTCAGTACATTTCATTGTACCATATTTTACGGAGAAACTCTTGGAAAAGTCGAAGCATTTTTTGACTTTTAACTGAAAATGCCTTTTTATTTGGTTATCTTATTTTCTATGATATAATGATAGTAATAGTTAGGAAAGCGTTAACCTTTAAGACTTTGACTCATAAAAAGGAGCCTCATGAACAAGCCAGATATCGCAACCATAATCGATCTCCATTTTGAAGAATTAACCGAGCTCGAGCAAGAAATCGCTCGTTATTTTTTACAAACTGAAACAATCCAAGATGATCTCTCTTCTCAGCAAGTTACCCAGAAATTACATATCTCCCAAGCAGCCTTGACCCGCTTTTCCAAAAAGTGTGGTTTTACAGGCTACCGAGAATTCGTCTTTCAATACCAGCATCAGGCTAGTAAACCGGACACTCATTCGCACAAACACAGTCCCTTGACCAAACGTGTTTTGCGAAGCTACAGTATCATGCGAGAACAAACACAGGATTTGATCGACGAAGAACAACTGGAACGCGTCGCCCAATTAATCGATGACGCAGAACGAGTTTACTTCTTTGGGACGGGAAGTTCTGGTCTGATAGCCCGTGAGATGAAACTGCGCTTTATGCGATTAGGTGTGGTCTGTGAAGCTTTGACCGACCAGGATGGCTTTGCTTGGACGACTAGTATCATGGATGAAAATTGTCTGGTACTTGGTTTTTCCCTATCAGGCACTACCCAATCCGTCCTCGATAGTTTGCTGGACGCCAAGGAAATGGGGGCCAAGACCATTTTATTTACCAGCGCTCCAAACAAAAACAGTCAGGCCTATACCGAAACGGTCCTTGTCGCAAGTCATAGTCAATCTTCTTACATCCAGCGTATTTCCGCTCAACTCCCTATGCTCATTTTAATAGATTTGATTTATGCCTACTTTTTAGAAATCAATCGCGAGAGCAAGGAAAAAATCTTTAACAGCTATTGGGAAAATAAAAAACTCAACGGCTATCGTAGACAAAAACGTGTTAGAAAATCCTAGTTTGGTTGAGCCAAACTAGGATTGTTTTGTCTTGATACTCTTCGAAAATCAAATTCAAACCACGTCAGCTTCACCTTGCCGTACTAAAGTACTGCCTACGGCTAGCTTCCTACTTTGCTCTTTGATTTTCATTGAGTTTAAAATGATAGTAGGCTCCCAACATCCCTGCTGTATTTTGGTGATGGACAAATTCTAATCGTAAAATAAAACGAGCTATTCTTCAGAAGTACGTTCTATAATATCATAGTTTAATGCAGAGTGTAGCGATGTAGTCATTTCCATACTGTGACAAGCGATGTCTTTTGTCACACGATTCATAAAAATCAATCATAGCGAGGTCATTTTTTAGTTGTCCTCTAATCTGACTTTCTAAGGTATGGCTAAATTCATATCCATATTCTGGATTGATGGTGATTTTGCCTTCCTCTTCAAGCTCTCTTGAATTAAAAGGTAGTGAAAACTTTAAAAGTAATTCCTCATCAGGTTTGTCCCATACAATGTCAGCATCATACATGTATATCCAGGGATTCATAAATCCGACCATTAAGAGTCCGCCCTTTTTCAATACGCGAGAGGCTTCTTTATACATGTTATCTAAATCTTCTATATATACATTTGAAACCGGATTAAAAATAATATCAAAAGTTTCATCTTCAAATGGAAATGCTTTTGTCATATCGCTTTGAACCGTATTGATTTTTAGGCCTTCTCTTTTTGCAACCATCTCGTCTCTTTCTAATTGTGATTTAGAAAAATCCATGATGGTGACATCATAACCTTTTGCAGCAAAAACGGGACCCTGCTGACCACCACCACAAGCTAACCCTAATATCTTTTTCCCCTTGGCTTTTTCAAACCATTCTATCGGAACTTTTTTCCCAACAGTTAAAGCAACAGAAATTGGATGCTTTCTAGCTTCTTCTAATTCTTCCTGTGTCAATGGCTCAGTATAGTCATTTTTGACATTATTCCATCTATCTTCATTTAATTTTATATAATTATTCATCTTACAATCTCCTCGTAATTGTATATGATTTCGATTTCAGGTGAATAGGTTGCCATTACATTTTCTCACCTCTAGAAATTCTAATTTGTCAATTTTTCGTCCACCTCATTATATCATTTTTCCACATTTTCCCATTTACTCAAGCTAATTATCAATTAAATGGATGATAGAATTGCTCTCGCCTTAACTTCTCATGCAAGTCGGTTATTTTCTCCTAGTTTCTCACGATTACCTCCTTTGGCTTAAATTTTTCAATAAAAAAGAATTAAGTAAAACAGTTTTCACTCAAGTAGTGATTCAGTGTTTTTCTTAATTCTATAGTTCCAAACTAGGATTGTTTTGTCTTGAAATGGTAATAGGCACCCAACATCCCTGCTGTATTTTGGTGATGGGCAAATTCTAATCTCGTCTTTTCAGCTAGGCTTGGCACCAAGGCCGCCTTCAAGGCTGTGCGGATCTTCGGTTTGAGAATAGCCTCTTGCCCCATAATGCCGCCACCGAGAATGACCACTTCTGGATTGGCCACATAGCAAATATTTGCCAGACCTTTTCCTAGATAGTCTACCATGCGGTCAATCCCAGCCATACAGATCTTGTTTCCTTCGGTAGCTTCCTTGAAAATGCGTCGGCCATTCCACTGGTCAACTGGATCTCCATGAGCTACTGCTACATATTCTACTAAGGCTGTCGTAGAAGCAAGATCCTGAAAAGCTCCATCCTGCATGTGCATATAACCAACTTCGCAGGCTGAATTACTAAATCCATGGAAGACCTTCCCACCCATAATCAAGCAACCACCGATACCGGTTCCAATGGTCAAGCAAAGAGTGACACTCGCTCCCTTGCCTGAACCAGATACTGCCTCAGCCAGACCTGCACAATTGACGTCATTCTCAATCTCGCAAGGAATATTAAAACTCGTCTCGATTTCCTTCTTGAACTGGGTTCCTGCATAGTTGGGAATCTGAGGACCAGCGTAGAAAATTTCCCCCTTATCAGGATCCACCATTCCTGCAGAAGAAATGGCAACACCTGCTACTGGGCCTTTTTCTAAATAGCTGGCTACGATATCTTTTGTCTTTTGTAAGATATGAGGTCCACCCTTATGCGCCTCAGTTGGCATTTCATGCGATTCAACAAGTTGGCCTTCTTGGTCAATCAAACCATATTTGATATTGGTTCCACCGATATCAATTGCAACGTAGTGTGTCATAAATACCTCCTTATGGATTAGAGGAAGCGCTCCTTGGTTTCACGAATCAAGGCTGCAGCTGCTTCTACAACTGGTCGATCTTCTTCAGTCACTGGTGTCAATGGTGAACGAACTGATCCAATGTTAAGTCCTTCATTGATCTTCAAGACTTCTTTGATGACACCGTACATATTTCCATGTGCAGAAGTGAGCTTGCCAATGATTGCATTGATAGCGTATTGCAATTCACGCGCTGTTTCCAAATCTTTCTCAGCAATCAACTCATTGACTTTCAAGAAGAGTTCTGGCATCGCACCGTAAGTACCACCAATACCAGCTTTGGCACCCATGAGACGGCCACCTAGGAACTGTTCATCTGGACCATTAAAGACAATGTGGTCTTCTCCACCAAGACTGACAAAGGTTTGGATATCTTGAACTGGCATAGAAGAGTTCTTAACACCGATAACACGAGGATTCTTCAACATTTCAGTGTAAAGGCTTGGAGTCAAAGCAACACCTGCCAACTGAGGAATATTGTAAATAACATAGTCTGTGTTTGGTGCTGCAGCACTAATGTCATTCCAGTATTTGGCAACTGAGTACTCAGGCAAGCGGAAGTAAATCGGTGGAATCGTTGCGATAGCATCTACTCCCAAGCTTTCTGCGTGGCGAGCAAGTTCCATACTGTCTTTGGTATTGTTGCAAGCTACGTGAGCAATGATGGTCAATTTTCCTTTGGCAACTGCCATGACTTCTTCCAAAATCAACTTGCGATCTGCCACACTTTGGTAGATACATTCACCAGAAGAACCATTGACATAGAGACCTTGAACTCCCTTATCAATGAAGTATTGAACCAAAGCACGTGTGCGCTCTGGGCTTACTTCTCCTTGATCATCGTAACATGCGTAGAAGGCTGGAATGACACCTTCGTATTTTTTCAAATCTGACATAGATTTTCTCCTAAGATTTCTTTTTTCTGCTGAGAGCAGTTCTATTTTTTACAAGTTTAGTATACACCTTGTGAAAATCGCTTTCAATATCTTGTATACACTTAGATTTTAGTTTCTACTTGTATTTTAGAAACTATAACGATTGAAAGTAGTTTCAGAAAGATCTCATCCTACTGGTATTTTGCGAAAATTTTCTCCATCAATCCTACTTGGAGAAAGACCAGCAAACCAAAACCAAAGAGTATAAAGGCTGACCCACCCAGAAGGAGAGTGAAGGCGGATAGATAAAGAACCATCACAATGAGAAAGAGAATGGCTAACATGAGGAAGAACCATGGAAAGTTAAAACTTGCCAAGATAAGCCCTTTTTGCAGCACTTCTTTCCAAGACAAATCATAGCGCGCAGCGATGGGATAACTAGCCAGCATCACGAGAGTGAGGAAGATGAGAATCCCCAAACAAATAGCCTTGACAATCTGGAAAGGCAAAGCAGTCTGTCCCCAGAAGAGATAGAGGTCTAGAAGGCTTAATGACACAATGCCCAACTCTAACAGACCTAACTGAAGCCCCAGTTTCAGATTTTGCTTGAAGGCTCTTAGATAGGTTCTGAAAACTGGAACTCGTCTGCTTCTCTTAATCTCAAACATGGTTTCATAGAGGCTGATTTTCGCCACTCCAATCGTCACAATGGGCAAACAAGAGACGACAAAAAGAAGATTGACTGTGACGATATCCAAGACCTTCTCACTGAAACGCATGAGAAAATTATCTGTATCAAATGCCGCCTTGATAAGGCTTACTCCTTTTTGTGCCATGTTTGCTCCTCCTGATTCTTTTAATCAATCAAAATTTTAAAGAGATATTTGCGAACCTTCTCTTCCATACCTGCATAGCCATTTGGCTGATGCGGTTCTCCTGGGAAGAAAATCGCAAAATTGTGATAGCCCAACAAGAGTGGGTATTTTTCATGACAATGGACAAAGCCAATGTCGCTCGCTCCGTCGAATGCTACTGCTTCGTCTTTGATACGTGAACCGTAGCTCGAATATTCATGTCCTTCTACCAGCAAGTGCAAGTCTGCATAGTTCTTATGGTGCTCAAACTGATCATTTTCAGCTTGATTGAGGACATTTTCCTGAACAACTAGAAAGACATTGTCCCCGTCAATCTCATACTTACCGAGTTCGAAAGAATCCTTACGGTGCTGGTAGAGATAGTCGATAGCCTTGTCTAGATTGGGATGGATTCCCTTGTAAAAGGTGATGTTTTTCAAATCGTCAAAAATCATACTGTTTCCTTCGTTTCTGATAGTTACTATTTTTCAGTTTCGAATTATCCTTTCTCTATTTCCCTGTAACAGTGCGGACGGAAGCAAATTCCTTCGGAATTTCATTCCTAATTTTTGAGCCTTTTGCTCTTTCATCGTCAGTCTCAAAAATTCCGTCTAAGATAAGCGTAAGATTCTTATCTTAGATACCACTAAAGCGGAAAATAGTTACCATAAAACGAACCTACTCTAACTAGTATCATGAAAAGAGTTTATTCTTAAGTTTATAAGTGTCTGACAAAACTTCACAAAGTAACTGCATACTCTCCATTTTGTAGACACTTATAACTCTATATTTCCATGGCATGTCAAGACCACTTCTGCAATCTTGATACACTAATTTACTTTTCTTAACCTTTGACCGCTCCCATAGTAATACCCTGAGTGAAGGATTTTTGGAAGACAAGGAAGACGGTTACGATTGGTACGGCTGCAAGAGCTGCACCCGCCATGATCAAACCATAGTTGGTTGCCATTTCGGCCTGCATGGTCGCAACCCCGAGTGAGATAGTCAAGTTTTGACGTGAAGTCAACATAACCAACTGCATAAAGTAGTCGTTCCAAGTATTGATGAAGGTAAAGATCGCAAGAGCTGCAAATCCTGGTTTCACGATAGGGAAGGCTACGCTCCAGAAGGTACGAATCTCACCACAACCGTCGATTTTAGCTGATTCAAGCAATTCTGTCGGGATGTTTTCACTGAACTGTTTCATGAGGAAGACCCCAAATGGCCATCCGATCAAAGGCAGTATAACTGCCCAAAGAGTATCGTGAATTCCCATGAAGTTGACGATACGTACCAATGGTACAAGGACAACTTGTTTTGGAAGCGCCATGGCAGCGATAAAGACTGCAAAGAGGATGCGTTGACCATAGAAACGTTTCTTAGCCAAGACATAACCTGCTAGAGAAGAGGTTGCACAGACTAAGAACATGGTTACCAGTGAGATAAATACAGAGTTCCACATCCACTGCATAGCAGGGTTTTGCACCATGAGTTGTTGGAAGTTCTCCATGGTTGGCATTTTAGGGAACCACTGTGGCGGAATCATAATGGTATCAGGCTGTGATTTGAAGGCACCTGTCAAGATCCAGTAGAATGGAAAGATGAACAGTACGGTCAACAAGAGCAAGATAATCGTTGAAATAACAGTGAAAGCTGTTAAGGGTTTCTTTTGTGTAGGTTGCATAACTGTCTCCTTTCTTTAGTATTCTACGTCGTTTCCGAGGATCTTGAATTGAGCAAAGCTGACAATGGCAATCATCACTGCCAAGAAGACACCGATGGTATTTGCATAGCCGTACTCTGTCAATTGGAAGGCTTTTTCGTAAAGATAGTACATCAAGGTACTTGTTGAATAGTTTGGACCACCAGAAGTCAACAACTGAATCAAGGCGAAACATTGGAATGAGTTGATGGTTGTGATGATCGCGATGTAAAGAGTTGTTGGAAGAAGGCTAGGCCATTTGATTTTCCAGAAGACTTGAAATTCAGTCGCACCGTCAACACGCGCTGCTTCAACAAGTGAGTTGTCAATATTCCCCATAGCAGCGATATAAAGGATAATCGGTTGACCAACAGATGTTGTCAAAAGGATAATCATAATCGCTAGCAAAGCCCAGTTTTTGTCACCCAGCCAAGAAATGTTTTGGCTGATGATGTGGCTTGACTTAAGGACAAAGTTTAGAATCCCTGATAGTGGGTCATAGATCCATTTCCATACAACCGTTACGGCAACACTACCTGTAACTACAGGAAGGAAGAAGACGAAACGATAGAAAGAACGGGCAATGGCATTTTGATGATAGGTTTGAGATGCTACAAAGAGCGAGAAGAGAACCACAATCGGAACAGATCCAATAACCAGGATAACGGTATTGATCAAAGACTTCACAAAGACAGGGTCTTTAAACATGCGAATGTAGTTGTCCAAGCCCACAAACTCAAATTTAGTCATGGAGTAGTTAAAGAAACTTGTAATGAATCCCATAATCATAGGAGCCAAGACAAAGATGACAAAGAAGAATAACACTGGTGCTAGGAAAGCGTAGGAAATCACTGTTTCCCGCATACGAATTTTATTGACTTTCACAGTCGGCACCTCTCTTTCAAATAGAATAGTTTTTGATTTTCTTGAACTGTTTTAAAACCAAAATGAAATTTTTTAAGATTCGCTTATGTAAGAACTTCATTTTAATTTCGTGACAGTTCCTACCATTTCAAACAAAAGTCCCCCTTTTCTTACACCGTAGTGCACAGGGAAAAGGGGGGAATCAATCTGACTTAGTGCTTATTGTTTTGTAGCTTTTTTGATGGTTTCGTTAGCTTTTTCAGTGAAGGTTTTCAAAGCATCCGCTGGTTTTTCGTCACCATTAGATACAGATTGCAACATTGGGAACCAAAGTGTTCTCATTTCAGCAAAACCGTCAATTGTGTTGTAGTATGGTGAGTAGTATTTAGTCCAGCTGCTGATTGTTTCCATACGTTTGTCATCATAAAGTTTGCCAAATGATGTACGAACTGGGAAGGCACCTGTACGAACTACGTCTTTAGGGCCCCATTCTTTGTCATCTGCGATGAATTGAACGAATTTCTTAGCTGCTGCGACTTTCTTGTCGTCTTTGTTGTTAAATACTGCAAATCCGTTTACAAGGTATTCAAGAGATGGTTTACCAGAGTCTGATGGGAATGGTACTTCTACCACATCTACCTTACTTGCTTCCAAGAGTTTCGCTTGGATACCGTTTTGAGCTGGAGCCCAAAGGATTGTGTATGAAGTTTGGCCGTTCGCAAAGTTTTGGATGTCTGCTCCACCGTCAAATTGTGAACCATTGTTCAACAAACCGTCTTTGATCCAGCTAGCAGCTTTTTCAAGACCTTTGACGAATTTAGGATCGTCAGTTGTATATTTTGTTACATCTTTATCTGTTACAGAACCGCCATAAAGGTTTGCGATGAAGGCACGTGTTCCTTGGTCTCCCCCTTGACCAGAACTGAACAATGAACCTGGAGTGTATCCCTTTTCTTTAAGCGCTTTCAAAACTTTTTCAAAGTCGTCAGTTGTCCAACCTTCTTTTACAAGGTTTGCAACTCCTGCATCTTCCAACATTTTCTTGTTCATAGCCATGTAGAATGGTGCTGAACTGATTGGATACATGTAAGCTTTGTCTCCAGCCTTACTTGCTTGTACGATGTTTTCGTTGTTCACATCTTTGACGAATTCGTCTGTGAAGAGGTCGTTCAACTCAGCCAATTTACCATTTTTACCATATTGGATGATACGTCCTGGTGCGTCAAAGAGTACGTCTGGCGCTGTTCCTGCTTCAATAGCTGTTGTAATCTTTTCTGGACCTGACTTAAAGTCGATGGTTTCCAATTTCACTTTTACATCTGGATTTGCTTTTTCGAAAGCTTCGATGATTGATTTTTCATAAGTTCCAACACCATCGCCAGTCTTTTCTTGTGTGAAGACTGGGAATGCCCACCAAGTGATTTCTGTTTTTCCGCTATCGCTACCAGATTTTCCAGCATCTTTACTTCCACCAGAGTTACCACAAGCAGCAAGGCCAAGAATCGCAGCACCTGCAAGTACTGTACAAGCTAGTTTTCTAAATTTCATTTGTATTCTCCTAATTGATAAGCGTATCCATATTGGATAATGAGCAAGTTTGTATTTGTATACGTTTTCATTTTCTCCGACGCATCAACCACTCTCCTCTGTTTTGAGATTGTGTTATTTAAGACCGGCAACAAAGCGCTCCGTAATCTCTTTTGGTCTAGTAATCGCTCCACCAACAACGATGCCTCGCACCCCATATTCAAGGATTTGTTTGGCTTGTTCTGGTGTATGAATTTTCCCTTCAGCGATGACATCCACTCCTGCTTCACAAAGTTTTTTGATTAGTTCAAAGTCTGGACCATCTACTTTTGGACTATATGAAGTGTAGCCTGATAGGGTTGTTCCCACAAAATCAATCCCTGCTTCGACTGCTGCTAGCCCTTCTTCAAAAGTACTGGTATCAGCCATTAAGAGTTGATCTGGATACTTTTCTTTGACTTGTCGGATGAAGTCCTGAATTTCCAAACCGTCGTAACGTTCACGTTTGGTACAATCCAGAGCAATAACCTCAATGTCTAGTTCAGCCAACTCATCAACTTCTTTCATAGTCGCTGTAATGAATGGCTCCTGTGGCGGATAGTCACGTTTGATGATCCCGATAATCGGGAGTTTCGTAACCTCCTTAATCTCCTTGATATCGCGAACACTGTTTGCTCGGATACCGACTGCTCCACCTTGCTCAGCCGCTTTGACTAGCAAGGGAATGACTCCTCCCGCTTCTGTATAAAGCGGTTCGTGAGGAAGTGCCTGGCAAGATACAATGATTCCATCTTTGATTTGTTCAATCAAGGCTTCTTTGCTAATCTGTGGCATCCTCTTTCCTCCCTTTCTTTCTTCTATGGGCTTATTATATATCACTTGTTAAGCGCTTTCAATAGTTTGTAGTGGAATAGATTTCAGTTTCAAAACTATTTTATAGAACAGACTATCCTGAAAGTAGTTTCAGGCTTCAACTGAAATTAGAAGCTAGGATCATTGCTAATGAAGGTCTGTGCATTTCTTAGACTGGATAGGGACACAGCAATCTCCCGTTTTAAGCAGGCAAATCAAACATGAAAAATATAGAAACAAACAAGGATATCCATTTAGAGTTCCTCATCTTGCCTCCCTCCTCTTTAAAATGGAGAATTTTCTATATAGTTTTTTCCTTTCTTTTAGGATTTATTTTACATAAAATAAAAGAAGGCGCATACAAAAATAATAAGGAGATCTTATGAAAACAAAACAAGCCCTTTTGGCAGGTTTATTATTTGCCTGTCTCTACCTACCAGCCCACGTTGCAGCAGATAGTCCTGAAATTAAGACCGATATCGAACATGGTCAGACTAGCGGGACAGACTTTAACACCACCTATATTGGGCAGTGGGATGATTATGGTTACTTACACGGAGGTTACGGGGACGTACAAGTAAACTTCATTGGTCATCGTGCTCAGATTTGGGCGACCAAATCCGATTTGTCCGGTATTGTCGAAGTCTGGGTTGATGGTGTCAAACACGGAGAATTCGATGCTCACACAGCAGACTATGAAAATGGGGTCAATGTGTATACAATCACTGATTTAGAAGAAGGTCCTCACACAGTCTTGCTAAAACAAAAAGATTCTAATAATTATTTCTACTATAATGGGATGTCGACCTACCGCAATGAGGAGGTACGACTCATTACAGAACTGACAGGTTTGCCTGAAAGCATCACAGTCGACACTCTCAGTCGCCAAGTTCTAACCTTCCAAGGACAACCTACTAACGCAAACGAAAGTGTCCAATTCTCAAGTAAAAATCCTGAAATTGCTCAGGTAGATGAGAAAGGGATTGTCTACGGAGTCAAAGAGGGACAAACTGAGATTGTACTCAAAACTCAAAACATTGAAAGGACTGTTCCTGTGACTGTTATCCCCGCAGAAAATAATCTGAGCATCTCACAAGGAAGCACCGATCAACACACCTCCCAAGACCAATACGACCATGTCTTAGAACTTGATCAGGTCACGACAGCGTCTCGTCCCGTTTGGCTAGGGGATGAGGTAAACGGACAATTTATCCTAAAATCTAAAAATCAAGACTTAAAACAAATCCACATCTCTCCTAGTGACTTTATCTCCGATGCAGGAAGTATCTCTTCAGACAAGGTTCAGACCTATTTCCTTAAGGAAACCAGTGCCTATGTCGGTCGCGGTGGGCAAAAGTTTGTCCTTCCAGACGCCAGCGCCCCGCATGAAATGGTGCCTGACATTTTAGATAAGGCTGCTTATACAGATCTAGCTAGCAATCACTTACAGGCTGTTTGGCTCAAGATTTCCGTTCCTCGTGATGCCAAACCTGGTCTATATAAAGGGCATTTCACTGTTACAGCAGAGAACCTAAGCAAGCCAATCCAAGTGCCTTACCAATTTGAAGTATTGCCGATTGAGCAACCGAAGGATACCAACCGTTTCAGTATGGAACTCTGGCAATATCCATTCACAACTGCTCGCTACTATGGTTTGAGCGAAGAGGAATGGTTCTCAGACAAGCATATGGAAATCCTCAAACAGCAGTTGTCTGAGTATGTCAAAATTGGTGGAGGAGCTATCACAACTACTATCAGCGAAGATCCGTGGAATCATCAGACCTATGATGCTTACCCAAGTATGGTCAAATGGACCAAACAAGCCGATGGACACTTTGATTTTGATTTTACAAACTATGACAAATATGTTGAACTTGCCCTCAGTCTCGGCATCAATAAGCAAATCAAATCCTTCTCCCTCACTCCTTGGGAAAATCAAATCGGCTATTTTGATGTGACGCAACAGCGTATGCAATCCCTCTCTTTGCCAGTCGGAAGCGCTGAATGGACAGCTATTTGGGGAGAGTTCCTCAGGGCCTATATCCAGCACCTCGATGAGAAAGGTTGGTTTGACCTTGCTTATATGTCCATGGACGAACGTCCGCTCGAGACTATGGAACATGTAGTTTCTCTCATCGAACAATATAAAAACAAGGATGGAAAATCCCTAAAAATCTCCGCAGCCATGAATTATAGTGCTGAAAAAGCTGAGATTCTCAATCACATTCATGACATTTCCATTGACCTAGCCCAAATCCAAGACGAAGTTGCTGTACGCAAATTAGCGCACGACCGTCGCCAAAAAGGCTTTACAACAACCCTCTACACCTGTGTCGGAGATTACCCTAGTTCCTTTGCTCGTAGCGCCCCTGTAGAGAGTGCTTGGACCCTCTGGTACGCCCAATCTCTCGGTATGGATGGCTATTTGCGCTGGGCCTATGATGCTTGGGTCAAAGATCCCCTGACCAATATCGATCACTGGTGGTGGGAAAGTGGCGATCCTTTCCTCGTTTACCCTGGAGATAAGGATGGCAAGGACAAGACACCACGGACCAGTCCACGCTTTGAAAACTTCAAAGAAGCCAAAAGACAGATTGAAAAACTTCGCTGGATTAAAGAAGCAATCCCAGAAACTGCCGATGAAATTGACACTTTTGTCCAATCTCTGGTAAGAGAGTACGGTGTGGTAAATGCCTATGGTGCCAACGAATCCAAGAGCATGGAACAAAACAAGGCGGTAGAAGCCGAAGTCGCTCGCATGAATCAAAAAGTTGAAGAATTGAGTCGAAGATATGCGAAACAATTGGCTAAGGTCTACTCCGAGGTTCCTCAAACAGCACCCGTACAAGAAGAATTGCCAACCTTTGTTGTCCCAAGTTATTTCGATAACAGTAAACAAGTATCCTTTGATACAGATAATACTGTTACGTTTAAGGGAACTGAACCTCACTTCATCTCAGTGACAACCACTGTAGGACAACTTCCGCAAAACACCTTTAGTCTGGTTGTCAAATCCCTCAGTCAAGGCAACTACCATGTGTTTGACGGGAAAAAAGGTGATCTTTACGACCTCTATTTCGTGGATGCTGAAGGGCACAAGGTTCCTGTAGACAACATCACTGCAAAGGTGCGTATCCCTGTCAGTGCCGAAGTAGAAACTGCTTTTAGTCTCTCTGAAGATGGTCAGATTACGAGCCTTCCATTCACTCAGGTTGACGCCCACCATATCGAGATTACAGTGAGCCATTTCAGCCTTTATGGTGTACTTTACAAAAAACAGGAGACACCTAACGAAGACCCACATGAGGATCCCGAGCAAGCTTCCAATACCCAGCCTCTGAATAAGCAAACCAAGAAGCAAGACCAACAAAAAATTTCAAATGATGAAGACGGGCAACAGAATAACCCTTCCGATACCGCTTCATCTCCTACTAAAGAAGAGCAACTACCAAAAACAGGACTAGCAAATAACTTTGAACTCAGTCTTCTAGGCTTGCTCGGTCTCGCCTTTGGCATCACATTCTTTAAACGAACACGAAAATAAAGAATAAGATACAGATGTACTAGCTCTCTATTTTCTGTAGTGACGCTTTCACTATAGAGAGTATAGAGCTTTTTGAGTACAGATAAGGCATCTACTTATCCAATGAACAAAAAAAGAAACCATCCCAAATCCTTGAAAAGTCCTAGATTCTGGATGGTTTTTGTGTAAGGAGTAAATCATTTACTTTACTGATATAAGAACGGAATCTCGCTGCCACAGAGCCAGTTGTACACTTGGTCATTGACAAAGACGTTCATGGCTTCGTGGGCATACTCTGGCATGATACGGTAGGTCTTGTCACAGGTCAGACGGTTGTAAATGGCAAACTGAGTGATTGGGTAGCAGACATCATCATCCAAACCTGTAATCATCTTCACCTCTCCCTTGATTCGATGGGCAAGATTTTTCACATCGATGTAGGCAAGGGTCTCCATAATTTTTTCTTCTGTTTCATGGAAGGGATCATGGAATTTGAAGTAACGAAATAGCTCATCATAGGCTTCGCTAGTATTGCCAATTTCTAGGACGCGTCTAAAATCTGACAAGAATGGATAGATGGCAACCGTACGTTTTATACGAGGGTGCAGTGCTGCGGCAACTAGTGCCAAAGCTCCGCCCTGAGAGGCACCATAACTAGCTAGTCTCGTCTCATCCACCTGAGGGAGACTGGCAATGATTTCAACCAACTGGTAAATATCTAAATAGACATCCTTGTAAAAGAGGTGTTCACGTCCTTGAACCGCACCACGGATAATATGTCCCTTAACTGTATTTCCCAGTGGAGCACGCAACCCATCTTGTGAATAGCCTGACTGACCACGCACATCCATGGAAACCACGCCATAACCAGCAACTGTAAAGGCTAGCATGTCTGTCCAATCCCAACCACGTCCCATATAACCATGGAAATGGAAGATAAGGGGAACCTTTCCTTCACTCTTTGGCAAGACCACACGTGCATATACTTTACCTTCCTTAGTCCCTTGGAAGGTCAGCTCATAGCTCTTGACTCCTGGAATGTGGAAATCACGCTCTTCTAACTGATAAGCTGGAAGGCTAGCAACCTTTCCCAACTCTTCATCCCAAAAGGCATCAAAATCTTTTGGAACTTCATCTCGTCCTTGATAAGTCTTCATTTCTTCTAGTAAAGCTGGATTTTTCATAGTATGCTCCTTTTGTTTTATAATCGCTATCATAACTGTAGCATATCTAGAAAAGCAATGCAAGAAAGAATGGGAAACAGAAAGTGATTTTAGATTCTCCTCCCTCAAACTGATCGTCTGAAAGTAGTTTTAAACATTTTAATGTTGAATCAATATTTTTACATATGGTCCTTTACCGCTACTGCTATCATTTTAGCTTTAGCACGGACTTTAGTAGCCACTGTCATCTCCATAAAAATAATTGCTTTCCTTTCTCCTAATTCCTCCAATGTAGAAGTGACTACAATTTCATCTTCAATTGGACTAGGACTAAGGTAATCAATCTCCAAGCGAGCTGTAATAAAACGTCCTATCACAGTAGATTCCGTCAGTTCCAACCCTTTTTGATGATGAGCAAACCAAGCTGCTGACGCCGTACCATGGCAATCAAAAATAGTCGCTATCATTCCTCCAAAAACATTTGATGGAACTCCTCCAGTATATTGATTTTCAAGCTTGATCTTACTAATACAAGTCTTTCCATCTACACTTGGATGGGTTTTTAAATGCAAGCCCAAGTCATTCTTTGGTCCACAGCCCCAACAATGCTGAAATCGTTCTCCATACCTATCTTGGATAGCAATCGTTCTAGTTTCTAACATCTTAAAAACTCCTTTCATTCTACACTATACTCTATTTTTGCTCATTATATCAAGCTTCTCTCAATGAGTAAATAGGCTGGGTGACTAATATCTTTTTATCGCTTGACTAAGTTTGATTTATAGGTGACCATTTCTTTAGAAGAAAAAGAGCGTTTCCGCTCTTTGTTAATCAATAAGTGCCAGCTCCTTTCTCTTGTTTGACGGTTTGAAATTTCTTTTGGTAGGTCACTTTGATCGTCATATGAGAGTCCTCGTTTCTTTTTGATGACTCTAGTATAAGACCCAAACCTAAAAGCTAGCTTATAAATTTCTTAGAAAAGGCTTAATCCAGATGTTCTCTTTTTTCTAGGTGGAGAGCGATCATACGCCATTCTGGATCCTCTTTCCAACCTTCCATAGAACTAATATAGCTGGCAACCTTTCTGGCTTCTTCTAAAATCGGAAAATCTTCGATAATATCAGCCACTTGAAACTCTGGTAGTCCCGACTGTCTGGTTCCAAAAATCTCACCAGAACCTCTCATTTTCAAGTCTTCCTCAGCAAGGACAAAGCCATCCGTCGTTTCTGCCATGATCCGCATACGGTCTTTCCCAGAGTCTGTCTTGGGATTGGCAACTAAAATAGCATAAGAATGTTTGTCCCCCCGTCCCACACGACCTCTGAGCTGGTGAAGTTGGCTGAGACCGAACCGATCGGCATCCATGATGATCATAACGGTCGCATTGGGAACATTAACCCCAACCTCGATAACCGTCGTCGAAACCAGAATATCCGTTTTTTTCTCTTTAAAATCCTGCATGATCTGGTCTTTTTCGTCACTCTTCATCTTACCATGTAAAAGAGCCACTTCAGCCTTGCCGGCAAAATGAGCTGTCAACTCCTCTGATAAGGCAATGGCATTTTTCAAATCCAGAGCTTCAGATTCTTCGATCAGGGGAGAGATAACATAGGCTTGAGAACCTTTTTGAATTTCTACCTCTAACCAAGTCAAGACCTGAGGCAACTGCTCATGCTTAATCCAGCGCGTCACAATAGGCTTCCGCCCTGCTGGCATCTGGTCAATAATAGAAACATCCATATCGCCAAAGGCTGTGATAGCCAAGGTTCGTGGAATGGGCGTCGCCGTCATCATGAGAACGTCGGGATTGTCGCCTTTTTCCCTTAGAATACGCCTTTGCCCCACACCAAAACGGTGCTGCTCATCGATGATAATCAAACCAAGACGAGCATAATCCACCCCATCTTGTATCAAAGCATGGGTTCCGATAATCAAATCAGCCTCACCCTTGGCAATAGTCTCCAAGACTTCTCTTTTTTCTGTAGCTTTCAAGGATCCTGTCAAGAGAGCCAGTTTCAAGTCTGGACAAAGGTTCTGTAAACTCTCAAAGTGTTGCTCTGCTAGGATTTCTGTCGGTACCATGAGGGCAGCCTGGTGCCCAGCCGTCACTGCCGCAAACATGGCCAAACCAGCAACCACCGTTTTTCCGCTCCCCACATCTCCTTGCAGGAGACGATTCATGTGGTGGTCGGACTGCATGTCGGCCAAAATTTCCTGCAAACTCTTTTCCTGAGCTTGGGTCAGGGCAAAAGGCAGATTTTCTTTAACGGCTGTCACTTTTTCCTGGGACCAATTCAGAACCAGACCGCTTCCCTGAACTCTATTTTCAGACTTGAGCGTCTGCAACTGCATCTGAAAATAAAAGAGTTCCTCAAATTTGATACGGCGAAGGGCCTGCTTGTATTCTGCCAAATCCTTAGGAAAATGCATAGCACGGACAGCCTGGCAACGGGACATGAGTTTGTATTTATCCAGCAAAGACTGGGGAAGATTTTCCTCTATCAAGAGGTCCAACCCCTGATTAAAGGCTGTCTTGATGACCTTGACCAGACTGGCCTGACTAATTCCCTGAGCCAAGCGATAGACAGGTTGGAGGTCATCTTCCACCTGAGCTAGAACCTTCATCCCAGTCAAACTGGCCTTGGCACGGTCCCATTTCCCAAAGACAGCAAGAGTTGCTCCCAATTCTATCTTATCAGCCAGATAGGGTTGGTTAAAAAAATTCACTGCAAAAACGACTTCTCCCTGCTTGAGACTAAAACGCAGGCGATTGCGCTTGAAACCATAATACTGGACACTAGCGGGGGTCACGACTTGACCAGACAGAACCGCCTTTTCCCCGTCTTCCAATTCCATGACCTGCTTGGTCTTGAAGTCTTCGTAACGGAAAGGAAAGTAGAGCAAGAGGTCTTGCAAGTTTTCAATTCCTAGTTTGGCGTATTTCTCTGCTGACTTTGGCCCCACACCAGGTAAGACATGCAAGGGTTGATGTAGATTCATGCTCCACTCCTTTCTTTTTAATGATATTCTCTCGGAATGCGATCACTGAGGAGACAAACCACCTCATAGTTAATGGTTCCACGGTAGGTCGCTACCTGAGTTGCTGTGATTTCCTTGTCACCATCGGAACCAATTAATGTTACTTTGGTTCCTAGTGGGTAAACCTTAGGTAGCCGAATAGTAATTTGGTCCATAGATACTCGTCCGACGATTGGGCAAGCTTGGCCATCTACCAAGACAGAGAAATTTTGCATGTCTCGTGTCCAACCATCCGCATAGCCGATTGGCACCGTCGCAATGACTTGCTCGCTATCCGCCTGATAAGTAGCCCCATAGCCCATGCAAGCTCCAGATGGCACTGTCTTGACATGGACCAGAGCAGACTCCAAACTCAAGGCTGGTGTCAAATCATAGGGCAAGTCCAAGACCTCTCCACTTGGATTGAGACCATACATGGCGTCTCCCATACGGACTGCATTGAAAATAGTCTCTGCATGCCAGAGGGTCGTTGCCGAGTTGCTGGCATGAACCAGTTCTGGAACTTCCTTCATACTTGCCAAAATAGCTTTAAAGCATTCTAACTGGGCATTAAAATAGGCATCTGATTCTTCATCTGCAGTAGCAAAGTGGGTAAAAATCCCCTCAACGCGAGCACCGTATTGTTGGAGCAAGGCTTGAGCCTGCTCAGCATCACCGGCTTCTCTAAAACCAATCCGTCCCATCCCTGAGTCAATCTTGAGGTGAACAGTCAAGCCAGTTAAATCTGTCTCCCTAGCTAAGAGTTCTTGAATCCACTCCAGTCCAGCTACCGTCAAGGTGATGTCGTATTCTTTAGCCAGAGCAATAGCATCTATCTCAGAAACTCCTAAAATGAGGATTTTCTTGCTGAGTCCAGCCTGACGAAGTTCGATGGCTTCATCAATATTGGAAACACAAAATCCATCAACATCATCCTGAATCGCCATCGCAACGGCAACAGCCCCATGACCATAGGCATTAGCCTTGACCACTGCCCACTTGAGCGTTCCTTCAGGGATATGATCCCCCATTTGCTGAATATTTTGTCGAATAGCTCCCAGATGAATCAGAGCCTTGGTTGGTCTATGTGGACTAGCTTTCATGATTTTCCTCCAAAATGACACTGGCTGTCACAAACTGATCTGTATGGCTGATTGACAGCCAAATCTTTCCTGAAAATGGCGACTGACTAAAATAAGGAGCCCCTCGTTCATTGTTCAAAACTTCCAAATCCTGAAAGGTCAGTTTGCCAATACCAGTTCCCATAGCCTTGGAAAAGGCCTCCTTAGCCGACCAGCGACCTGCCAAGTATTCGATCTGTCTACGCCCTTTGAGACTGGCAAAACGCTCCATTTCTTTAGGGGTCAGCACGCGCTTAGCAAAGCCCTCACGTCGTGTAACTGCGTTTTCTATCGAAACCAATTCTTCGATGTCAATTCCGTGTCCAACTATCATACTCATAAAAGGAGCTGAGATTCCCCCAACTCCATCCTTTTCACTTATTTTGTTAAGGTAGTATAAATTTCTTCTACCAGGGCTACTGTATTTTCCCAGCCTAGACAAGGGTCGGTAATGGAGCAACCAAAGACCTCTGGTTGGTTTTGACGACCATCAGCTAGGTAAGATTCGATCATAAAGCCTCGAACCGTCTTTTTAATCTTTTCATTCCAGTCACGATTCAGCAAGGCTTGGCGCACAATGCGAATTTGTTCCATATACTGCTTGCCCGAATTGTCATGATTGGTATCGATGATAATGAAGGGATTTTCAAGTCCCATAGTCTCATAGCGATTGATGGCATTCAAGAGGGTTTCATAGTAGAAATTGGGTTCATTTTTACCATATTCGTTCATGGCACCACGAAGGATAACGTGGGCCAAAGGATTTCCTGAAGTTTCCACTTCTTGGCCATGGTAAAGGAAGGTTTGCTTGTTTTGAGCCGCATAGATGGCATTAAACATGACCCCAAGGTTCCCAAATGTTGGATTTTTCATCCCAACCGGAGCATCAATCCCAGAGGCTACAAAGCGGTGCTCTTGGTCTTCCACTGAACGAGCCCCTACAGCATGGTAGCTGACCAGATCATCAACCAAAACGAGATTTGACGGATAAAGCATCTCATCAGCTGTCGTCAAGCCCGTCTCCGTAATCACACGGTAGTGCAGCTGACGAACAGCCTGCAAACCATTGATGAGACTAGGCGCTTCGCTGGTATTTGGTTGATGAATCATTCCCTTATAGCCATCTCCATTGGTACGAGGTTTAGCCGTATAGACACGCATCACGATAAAGATTTTATCCGCAACTTTTTTCTGCAAGTCTGCTAAGCGACGAGCGTATTCGAGAACTGCTTCTTCATTGTCAGAAGAGCAAGGCCCCATCACCAAAAGGATGCGGTCGTCCTCACCCGAGATGATAGCTGCTAACTCTCTATCGCGGGCTTCTTTTTTTCGCAAGGCTTCAGGTGACAACTGGGTCGCAGCCTTGATTGCTTCAATATCAATTTCTTGACCTTTTTCGATAAATGCCATCTTACTCTCCTAGCGTTTGGTAAATTTCGCGAACAAGTGCTTCTGTGTTGTCCCATCCGAGACACGGATCTGTAATGGACTTACCAAAAACTTCTGGCTCATTTTGACGTCCATCTTCTAGATAGGACTCAATCATAAAACCACGAACGTATTTTTTGATTTTCTCATTCCAGTCACGGTTAATCAAGGTCTGACGAACGATACGGATTTGATCCATGTACTGCTTGCCTGAATTGTCATGATTGGTATCGATGATGATAAATGGATTTTCCAAGCCCATCTTTTCATACTGGGCAATAGTATCCATCAAATTGTCATAGTAGTAGTTAGGAATATTTTTCCCGTATTCATTCAAGGCACCGCGAAGAATGGCGTGGGACAATGGATTCCCCGTTGTTTCCACCTCTTTACCGAGGAAAAGGAAACTCTGTTTATTTTGCGCTGCATAAATCCCGTTAAACATAACATTGAGATTTCCAGATGTTGGATTTTTAAATCCTGTTGAAAAGTCTGCTCCACTCGCTACAAAACGGTGCTGTTGATCCTCTACAGAACGAGCTCCAACAGCCATATAAGAAATCAAATCATCCACCAGCGGAAGATTTTCAGGATAAAGCATCTCATCCGCTGTTGTTATTCCCGTCTCGGTAATCACACGGTAGTGTAACTGACGAACAGCCTTGATCCCATTGATCAAGCTAGGAGCTTCTGTCGCATTTGGTTGATGAATCAAGCCCTTATAGCCATCTCCATTGGTACGAGGTTTAGCTGTATAGACACGCATGACCATAAAAATACGGTCTTTGACCTCTTCTTGCAAAGCAGATAGACGCTTGGCATACTCGAGAACCGCCTCTTCATTATCAGATGAACATGGTCCAATCACCAAGAGAATACGCTGGTCTTCCCCACGAATGATGGCTTCCAATTCCTGATCACGTTGATTTTTTCTCGCAAGAGCCGCCCCCTCTAATTTAGACAAGGCGCGAACTTCTTCAATGTTAATTTTAGGACTTTTAGCTTTAAATACCATGATTCATCTCCTTATAAAGCAAACGGACACCAAGCAAAAAATGATTTTTACCAGGTATCCGCCTGTATCTTATCTCATATTATTGTCTCTTACCATGACAGTTCTTGAATTTCTTACCTGATCCACATGGGCATTGGTCGTTTCGTCCGATTTGGCTCAAGTCCAAATCTTCAGGAAGGCTTGCCTGCTGCGCTGCGATATTACGAGTCGCAGTTGTACTGATATTGTGTTCAGTTTGCGGACGTTCCTGTTCATGGATTTGTGCTTTCATCATCAAGCGGGTCACATCGAATTCGATTGAACCAATCATGTCGTTAAACATTCGGAAACCTTCTGCTTGGTATTCTACAACAGGGTTGTTTTGGGCATATCCACGAAGACCAACAGCATTTCGCAACTGATCAAGAGCATCGATATGGTCTGTCCACTTGTTGTCTACAACACGTAGAATCAAGACTTTTTGGAATTCTTTCACTGCATCTTCGTCACGAAGCTTAGCAACTTGGCTGTCATAGACTTTCAAGGCACGTTGGAAAAGTTCATCTTTGATAGCTTGGTCTGACAAACCTGCAAGGTCTGAACGGCTAATTGAATCTTCTGGAAGCAAGTTATACTTAGCAAAGTTCAAGATTGCTTCCAATTTTTCATCTTCCTTAGAACGTGCATGTGCATCCACGATACGTCCAATGGTACGACGAATCATAGCATGGATTTCTGGTGCCAAGTCACGATCTGCAGTAATGACATCATAACGTTGTGCATAGATGATTTCACGTTGTTCACGCATAACGTCGTCATATTGAAGGACTTGTTTACGAGTGTCGTAGTTATTTCCTTCGACACGTTTTTGAGCTGCTTCAACTTGACGCGTTAACATGCGAGATTCGATGGCTTCGTCAGACATATTGAGGCGTTCAAAGACACCTTTCAAACGTTCTGAACCGAAACGTTTCATCAAATCATCTTCAAGAGACAAGTAGAATTGTGACTCACCTGGATCTCCTTGACGTCCTGAACGTCCACGAAGCTGGTTATCAATACGGCGACTTTCGTGGCGCTCTGTACCGATGACACAGAGTCCACCAAGTTCACGAACCCCTTCACCAAGCTTGATGTCGGTACCACGACCGGCCATGTTGGTTGCAATAGTAACCGCACCACGTTGACCAGCGTTCATGATAATTTGAGCTTCTCTATAGTGGTTTTTCGCATTCAAGACTTCGTGAGGAACGCCTGCTGCTACCAATTTCTTAGAAAGAAAATCACTGGTTTCAACGGCAACTGTACCAACCAAGACCGGCTGACCTTTTGCGTAACGAGCTTTTACATCTTCAACTACAGCCTTAAATTTCGCATCAAGACTTGCATAGAGAAGGTCTGAGTGGTCAATACGTTGGATTGGACGGTTAGTAGGGATTGGGATAACACGAATGTTATAGATTTCACGGAACTCTTCTTCTTCTGTTTTACCAGTACCTGTCATCCCCGCCAATTTCTTATACATACGGAAGAGGTTTTGGTAGGTAATAGAAGCTGAAGTCTTGGTCTCGTCTTGGATAGGCACACCTTCTTTGGCTTCGATGGCTTGGTGCAAGCCATCAGAGTAACGACGACCTTCCATGGTACGACCTGTAAATTGGTCGACAATCAAGATTTCCTGCTCTTCACTAACCACATAGTCGATATCAAGGATCATGATATAGTTGGCACGAAGGGCATTGTCAACAAAGTGAGTAAGAGCTACATTTTCAATGTCGTAGAGATTTTCTAGTTTGAAGTAGCTTTCAGCCTTGTCAATACCAGAATCTGACAAACCGATCGTCTTAGACTGAACGTCAATGATATAGTCGTCCTTGTCCAAGGATTTCACGAAGTGGTCCGCCATATGGTAGAGTTGACTTGTTTCAACTGCATTGGCACCTGAAACGATCAATGGTGTACGAGCTTCGTCGATCAAAATCGAGTCAACCTCATCGACCAAGGCATAGTTTAGTGGACGTTGCACCATGTTTTCTGCACGAACGACCATGTTGTCACGAAGGTAGTCGAAACCAATCTCTGAGTTGGTTGAGTAGGTAATATCGCAAAGGTAAGCCTCTTTTTTCTCCATTGGAGATTTTGCTGCCAAGTTGATCCCTACTGACAAACCGAGCCATGAGTACAATTCACCCATTTCAGTCGCGTCACGTTCTGTTAGGTATTCGTTGACTGTAACTACGTGAACTCCTTTACCTGCAAGGGCATTGAGGTACACTGGCATGGTCGCTGTCAAGGTCTTCCCTTCTCCGGTACGCATCTCTGGAACGTCACCATGGTGAAGAACAATCCCACCCATGACCTGAACCTTATAAGGGAAAAGCCCAAGGACACGTTTTGCAGCTTCGCGAACTACCGCAAAAGCCTCATATAGCAATGAATCAAGTGATTCACCCTTGTTGTATCGTTCTTTAAATTCGTCAGTTTTCGCTTTTAGTTCTTCGTCTGACATTGCAGCCATTTGGCTCTCATAGTTAAGAACCTTATCAGCCATCTTTTCCAGACGACGAAGTTCTCCTTTATCATTTTCAATAATCGTTTTTAAAATATTAGCCATGATTTTCCTTACTTTTTATTCTGAATATTTTAGAATGTTCTTTTAATTTTAGCATATTTACCATTATTTTTCAAGAAAGAATCCTTAATTTACAACGGAAAAGCCCAGCCAAAATTCAGCTTTTTTTGCATAAATCTTCTGTGGCTACCTTTTTGTTTTTGTTCGAGATGCATGCTTGATGATCCAAGCACAACTTGGACTTAGCTCCTCCTTTTGCCAAGTTTGAAGAATCCTTTCAAACTTATCAGGTTCTTCTTTGTACAAATCATTTAAATTATTAGCTACACTTTTTTGAACAGACTTGTCTCTATCATCCTTTAGATTGGTCAGAATAGTGGTGAAATCCTCAAAATAATCCAATACCACGGTTTGTCTCTTAGCCCAAGGCAGACGGATACGCATACATTCGCTGGCAAGTCTACGAACGCGCAAATTTTCATCCCGACTCCATTCTAACAGCAAAGTCATTGTAGCCTTAGGATAGCGAGCCAGCAAAGGTCTCATAGAAAATTCTCCAGTAAATCGCTTGGTTAGTTCCTTACTAAAGGCCGCGCTCAATTCAAATTCCTTATCCCCATATAGCTCTACATATTTTCCGATTGGCCAAAGCCAATATCCTTCTGAGAACATACCTAAACCACCTTCTAACTCGGGACCCAAAATTTTCTCAAAAACCTTGAGAGAGTCCTGATAAGATAGGGGAAGACATTCTTTGATACTTTTAGCCAAGAGTTCTTGACGCTGGCTAAACTCCAACTCTTCCAAGTCTTTTTCTAACAAGAGCCTAAACTTTCGCTCATCAAATGCAGGGGACGCTTCTTTCAACCGTCGACTCAAATCACTAGCATAAGTCAAGTCATAATAATCTTTTACTTTTTTAGCCATTTTTTAATCCCTTAATCTTCTTTTTACGGGACTTATTATATCATACAGACAGCTGTCAACAAAATTTTTTTTATATCTCCAACTATTTTAACAAGGAAGAAAAAAGGACTAGAAGCTAGTCTAGTCCTTCATTTTTTAATGTTTAATTTCCCAAGAATACAGGCAATATCCCAAAATACCAAAAGAGATTGATCCAGAAGGCCAAGCAAAAGATGATGCCAAAGATGAGAAGACTGATTTTTTTAATCAGCACGGAGTATAGGATGGATAAAACTCCAAAAACCACAAAGAGTTTTTTCATAACGAAATAATATACTGAAACTCCTCCTATTTGCCAATCCCAAGGAAGGAAAAACATGAGGAACCAGAGAAGGCAAATCGTAAGAATATATCTCTTGTAGTGCGCTTCAAGAAAGGCTTTTGTTTTCTCCATAGCAAACCTCCATTTCAGTCACTGTCTCTTCCCTTTTATTATACCAAAAAAACCTGGAAAAAGCTTTCCAGGTTCGGGTTTGAAATCACTAGTCTTACTAGAGAAATTACTTTATTCATAGGCTGATTCACTTTATTGACTTGATGAAGATGTTCCAAAATCGACCTTAGGAACTGTCTTGGCTTCTTCAGTTTCTTTAAAGATTTCAGCTTCTTTAAAGTTCATCATACTCGCAAAAAGCACGGTTGGAAAACTTCTCAACTTTTGATTGTACTCGGCAGCGACTTTATTATAATCCTTGCGTGCTACAAAGATACGATTTTCACTTCCTGAAAGTTCGACCATTAGTTGCTCAACATTTTGATTACTCTTGAGTTCTGGATAATTCTCCGTCAAGGAAATCAAGCGGGAAAGAGCAGAGCTCAACTCTCCCTGAGCTTTTTGGTTTTCTTCCGATGTCACTGAGCTACTACCGATTTTAGCTCTAGCATCCGCAATCTTGGTAAAGACTTCGGTTTCATGATTCATTTGTCCTTTAACGGACTCCACCAAGTTACCAATCAAGTCCGAACGACGTTGGAGGGCTGTAGAGACATCGGCCTGAGCCTGCTCCACTTTAGTCTGTTCACCAACTAGACCATTATAGGTCGTCACTGCGGAACAACTTCCCAGAACTAGTAGTCCAAAGAAAATCGCTACTATTGAGAGAATTACTTTATTTTGTTTCATATCAAAACCTTAACACTTTCTTTTATCAACTTTTCTGAGAAAATACTCAGATTTTAAATCAATTTCCCAAACTTTGTTTTTATTTTTAATGAAGGAGTGAACTCTTGCAAAGGAGTCACCTTACTGTATGGAGAAATCGGTTTGAGCAATATATGATCACTCACCAGTCATCAGACGAACCACCGCCATCAAAGCCACCACCGTCCCAACCTCCAGATGAGTCGGAGCCTGAGTCAGACCAAGAAGATCCTGAATCTGATGAGTCACCGCCCCACCAGCCACCGCCAGAATCATCTCCACGAGAACCGCCTCCACGGCCTCCAGATATAAATCCGATGATCATCACGATGAAGTAAATGAGAACTCCAAATCCGATAACTCCGTCGCTCGAACTGCTTTTTCGGTTCCGTTTTGAAGATCGACTCTCAGCTGTATACTTTTCAATTTCTCTTAGACGACTAGAATTAGTAGCATAGTCGTAACTACTTCTAGAACTTGAAGAAGTCGTACTCGATCCACTATAGAACATGTAGTTTAGATTGTTTGCTATAGAAAGAACTCCATTGCTGTAGTCTCCTTTTTGAAAGTAAGGTCGTGCTGTTTTCAAAAATCTATTGGTCTGATAGTCAGTGATCTTACTGGCCACATTATTACTAGTTTCAATCCGTGATTTTCTATCCTCAACAGCTACCACAATCAAGGCGCCGTTGTTGTCTCCCGAGTAGCCAATCTTCCAAGCTCTAGCTGTTTCGTTAGCTACAGTTTCAATTGTTTCTCCATCCAGGCTTTTCACAACGTAAACGCCCACTTGGAATTTTTCTGATTTTTTACTATTGACATTATTCAATTCCCGAATCTGACTTATAGTCTCATCCGTTAGATAGTGATCCGGGTCATAGATCCCGTACTCAGGTTTTTCAGGTGCTGTGAATGCTGACAAGAAGAGAAAAACCATCAGCAGTCCAAGCAAGCGAACCAACAAACTATGTTTAAATAATCTGCTTCTTTTCATAATAACCTCCCTGATAAAGGAAAATTGATTTAAGGAATTATAGCATTTTGATTTTTACAAAGAAAGTGCATTTCATTACAAATAGATTACAAAAGCTAGGAAAATGATTGAAATTTGATGACAGATCCTCCTCCAATTTGATAGGTTCTTTTCTCCCCTTTTAGTATAGAAAAAAGAAGACTATGAAGTCTTCTTTTAGTTTATTTTTGTAGAAAAACAAGCAAGACTTACTTACGTTTTCTCGCGATCAAGTGAATCGGTGTTCCTTCAAAGACAAAGGCCTTGCGAATTTGATTTTCCAAGAAACGCAGGTAAGAGAAGTGCATGAGTTCTTCTTCGTTGACAAAGATGACAAAGGTTGGTGGCTTGGTTGCCACTTGGGTTGCGTAGAAAATCTTGAGTCGTTTCCCTTTGTCTGTCGGTGTTGGATTGATAGCAATGGCATCCATAATGACATCGTTCAAAACTGCTGAAGGAATACGGGTGTTTTGGCTTTCACTGATTTGCTTGATCATCTCAGGCAACTTATGGAGACGTTGCTTGGTCAAAGCTGATACAAAGACAATCGGTGCATAAGGCAGGTATTGGAACTGCTCACGGATATCTTCTTCCCAGTTCTTCATGGTGTGGTTGTCTTTTTCAAGAGTATCCCACTTGTTGACCACGATGATCATTCCTTTACCAGCTTCGTGGGCGAAACCTGCGATACGTTTGTCGTACTCACGGATACCTTCTTCGGCATTGAGGACCATCAAAACCACGTCAGAACGGTCAATGGCACGCATAGCACGCATGACAGAGTATTTCTCTGTATTTTCATAGACTTTACCAGACTTACGCATACCAGCTGTATCAATCATGGTAAACTCTTGTCCATCAGCATCTGTAAAATGGGTATCAATGGCATCGCGAGTCGTTCCAGCTACTGGACTAGCAATCACGCGGTCTTCTCCCAAAATGGCGTTGATCAAACTTGATTTTCCAACGTTAGGACGGCCAATCAAGCTAAATTTGATCACATCTGGATTTTCTTCTTCAACTTCGTGTGGTAGATTTTCCACAATGGCATCCAGCACATCCCCTGTCCCGATACCGTGGACAGACGAAATTGGCAGCGGTTCGCCCAATCCTAGCGCATAGAAATCAAAAATATCATTTCGCATTTCAGGGTTGTCAACCTTGTTAACAGCAAGGATAACAGGTTTATGGGTTTTATAGAGTTTACGGGCTACGTACTCATCTGCATCCGTGATTCCTTCTTTTCCAGATACCACAAAGACGATGACATCGGCTTCTTCCATGGCAATTTCTGCCTGGTGCTTGATTTGCTCCATAAAGGGAGCATCGACATCGTCAATTCCTCCTGTATCTATCATACTAAAGGAACGATTGAGCCACTCACCCGTTGCATAGATACGGTCACGTGTCACACCCTCGACATCTTCTACGATTGAGATCCGCTCACCAGCGATCCGATTAAATAGGGTTGATTTCCCAACATTGGGACGTCCCACAATGGCAATAGTTGGTAAGGCCATGTTTTCTCACTTTCTACAATAACTTTTTCTGTTCTAGATTCTTCCGAGTTGAACGAGGTTCGGCTTGACCAAACTGCTCTGCCAAACGCTGACTCCAAGAGGTCGTCGCACGCGCACCAGCATAGTCTGCCTGTACTTTGTCATAGTCCAAAACCGTCTCAACTGGCTGTTCTTGGTACTCTTCTTCAAACACCACTTGGCTCAAAGGCAGTCTTGGTTTGACATCATGTTGTTGATCTGGCACGCCAATGGCAATCCCAAAAACAGGGTAGGTATAATCAGGCAAGTTAAAAAGCGCTGCCACTTCTTCTGACTTGTAACGGACCAAACCGATGATAACACCACCATATCCCAGACTCTCAGCCGCAAGCAAGGTATTTTGCCCCGCAAGCGCAGCGTCCACAGACGTGATAAGGAGACCTTCCACCCCTTGAGGTTGGAAAGTATCCGTATGAAGGCTTGCTCCCTTTTCAGCTCTGTTCAAGTCACCGACAAAAAGCAAGAAAGCAGCTGACTGGCGAATGGCTTCCTGAGGAACCAATTCATATAAGGCATCTTTCTTCTCTTGACTGCGTACACGAATCACAGAGTAAGATTGGAAATTTTTCCAAGAAGACGCCATTTGTCCAGCAGTCAAAATCTCTTCCAAGTCTGCTTGAGGAATTTCTTGCTCCTTAAAGCGACGAACTGAAGTATGAGCTTTCATCAATTTAATGGTTTCTGTCATCGGCGATTTTCTCCTTCTAGTCTCGTTTCCTCAGCCAAATAACGGATTCGCTCCATAACCCGTCTAGCTTCCCAAGTCTCATCATTTCCATTCTTTCCTTTGGCAAAATGTTTTTCCAAATCTTGGAAATTAAAGTTGGAAGTAAAGAAGGTCGGCAAATCTTCCTGCATGCGATACTGGAGAATAACTTGAAGAATCTCATCACGCACCCAAGGTGTTGACTGCTCTGCACCAATATCATCCAAGACCAAGACCTCTGCTAACTTGATCTCATCCACCAAGGTCTTCACAGTTCCTTCACCGATAGCATTTTTCACATCAATGACAAAACTTGGATAGTGGAGAATGGTTGTTGAAGCACCACGTTTTTCAGATAAGTCGTGAGCCAAAGCCGCCATCATGAAACTCTTACCGACACCAAAATCTCCGTACAGATAGAGGCCTTTCGAGGTAGTTGGATAATTACTAACAAAATTTATCATTCTTTCCAGAACAGGAAAACGTGCAATATCATCCCGATAAACATCTACCAAACTAACATTTTTCAAGCTTGCTGGTAAATGAATCAAGTTGAGACGATTCTTGATAGCCACCTGCTTCTCTGCTTCCACCAACTCTTCGGTTTCCTCATAAGACACATCCGCATAACCATGGTTCATTACCAAGATTGGTTTGTAGCCTTGAGCTATATAAGTTGTATCATTAGTTAAAAATTTCTGTCTCTCAGTGATATACTGGTTAAACTTGGAAATACTACGGCGAATTTCTTCTTGGCTCAAACGTTCCCGCTGGATAAAATCTACCACATCAGGATCCAGCATGATATCTTTGACTAACTCCTGATAATTGAAACGAGTGGGATGCTTTGCCAAAGTTTCTCCTATACTCTCCATCTAGGCTCCTCCATTATCTAGTTTAGCTAATAATTCCTGCGTTCGGCGTTCCATTTCTTCTAGTTCCTGAGCCGAAGTCTTATTCTTATAGTCTGGCTGACTCCACTTGGGAACATTTGTCTTAGTCGAGCTAGCTTTATTTTTCTGTTCTTCTTTCCCTTTTTGCTGGTGCTCTCGAATCCGAAGCACAGCCTCTTCTGCTGTCCGAATTTTTTGATAAGCATAGTCATTTGCGACCTTCATGGCATATTTTTCATTAACATTAGCCGAATCAACCTTGTTAAAGGTTAAAAGTAAGACGATATTGATGACTTCGTCCAACAAGCCTAACGACGTCATCTGGTGAAGGAGTTCTCTTTCACTTTGGGTGACGTACCCTTTGCGCTCTTGTTTGAGGACTTGCAAAAAATCCTGGGGAATTTTATTTTTAACTTCCCTAATAATGGCCATTTCTTTGGGACTAAAGTCCGAAGATACCTGCTTTTGCGCAATCTTTTCACGCATGCGTTTGACTGAAATAACCTGAGCCACCGCTGTCGCCTTGGCTAATTGATAAGTTTCAAACCAGGTCCATTTTTTTTCATCTGTGATGGCAAACAATTCCAAAACATCCGTTTGCTCGTCTTCAAAACGCAAGCCATCTCGAGCCATCAGCCGCTGGAAATGTTCCAAGTCAAAATCATTTTTTAACTTGCTTTTAGACTCGGTTGGAGTCACTTCTTCGGTCAAGGTTGGAAATACTTGGCTCAAAGAAACAGAGAGTGCTTCTCCCTCACTTGGAGCCTGCTTCATAGCAGAAACAGCTGTATCCCCAATCTTTTTCTCTAATAATCTACTATAGACAGAATGACTTAAAAAATCTTGACTGGAGAGGGGAGGATGAAGCTGTAATTCATAGGTTTCTCCCTTTTGATAAAGGGTCAACAAGTCTACAGCAGATAAGATTTTAAAGGACTGGAGGAGCGTATTCATCCCGAAGTTTAAATGATTAAGAATGTTAGCAAAAAGGTGTTCCTTCTGCCCACCATCCCAAAAGGTAATGGCATATAGATAGAGGCTCAGCGCCTCCTGACCGATAATCGGGAGGTAGCACTGCACCAGAGAAGAGGTATCTTGCGACACCCGATTATTCTTTAGAAAAGAAAAACGGTCATTTGGCTTCATTTACTTTTCCTTTTTCTTTTTTGAGGACTGGGTGATCTGCTGGAGCAGACTCTCCAACTCACTCACATCCTTAAAGCTACGATAAACACTGGCAAAACGAACATAGGTAATCTCATCAAGCTCTGCCAATTCTTCCATGACTAAAGATCCAATATATTCACTTTGGATCTCATTCTCACTGCGACTACGGAGTTTTTGCTCGATACGATTGACCACCATGTTGATTTCATCACTTGAAACCGGGCGTTTCTGGGCTGAACGGATAATCCCATTAAAGATTTTATCTCTTGAAAATTGTTCTCGCGTACCGTCTTTTTTGACGACAACTAGCGTTCTTTCTTCTACTCGTTCATAGGTTGTAAAACGATGCTGACACTCGTCGCACTCACGTCTTCGACGGATGGTATTTCCTTCTTCGGCTTGTCGACTATCAACAACACTAGACTTGGTAGCCCCACATTTTGGACAACGCATGCATTTCCCTCCTTGTCGTTTTCTTTTCATTATACCATTTTTTGAGCAATTCCCAAAACAATTCTTATTTTTACTTGACAAGTTTTTTGTTTTATTGTATTATTCGATTAGAACAATAAAGATAAAGAAAGGAGACTATGATGTCCTGGTCATTTGATAATACAAAACCCATTTATTTACAGATTATGGAAAAAATTAAACTACAGATTGTTTCCCATGAACTGGAACCCAACCAACAGCTCCCTACCGTGAGAGAACTGGCGAGCGAGGCTGGGGTCAATCCCAATACCATCCAGCGCGCCTTGTCTGACCTTGAACGTGAAGGATTCGTTTATAGCAAGCGAACAACTGGTCGTTTTGTCACCGAGGATTTGGACCTCATCGTTCAGTCCCGCAAACAACTTTCCGAAGAGCAACTGCAACACTTCGTCTCTTGCATGCTTCAATTTGGCTACAAAAAAGAAGAACTGCCAAATGTATTAAGCGACTATATTAAAGGAGTTTAAGACTATGACACTACTAGCACTTGAAAATGTATCAAAATCATATGGAGCAACTGCGGCACTTGACAATATCTCACTAGAGATCTCAGCTGGAAAGATTGTCGGGCTCCTCGGACCAAATGGATCCGGAAAAACAACCTTGATCAAACTGATTAACGGTCTCCTTCAGCCAGACAAAGGACGTATCCTCATTAACGGACAGGATCCAAGTCCTGCTACCAAGGCAATTGTCTCTTATCTACCAGACACAACTTATCTCAATGAGCAAATGAAGGTTAAAGAAGCCCTTACTTACTTTAAAACCTTCTATCAGGATTTCAATCTTGAACGCGCCCATCATCTACTTGCAGACCTAGGAATTGATGAAAATAGTCGCCTCAAGAAACTATCAAAAGGAAACAAGGAAAAGGTACAACTGATTTTGGTTATGAGCCGTGATGCTCGTCTCTACGTTCTGGACGAACCTATTGGTGGGGTGGATCCAGCAGCCCGTGAGTATATCCTCAATACCATCATCAACAACTACTCCCCAACTTCTACAGTTTTGATTTCTACCCACTTGATTTCTGATATCGAGCCAATCTTGGATGAGATTATCTTCCTCAAAGACGGAAAAGTAGTTCGCCAAGGAAATGTTGATGATATTCGTTACGAGTCAGGTGAATCCATTGACCAACTCTTCCGTCAGGAATTTAAGGCCTAAGCAAAGGAGATTATTATGTTTTGGAATTTAGTTCGCTACGAATTTAAAAATGTTAACAAGTGGTATTTAGCCCTTTATGGTGCTGTGCTTGCAATTTCAGTTTTGATTGGAGCTTTTCTTGGTAGCCTTAGCCAGACTTACAATTCTAACAATGCTGTTTATTTCATCTTCTTTTTGGTACTAGTCTTTGGAGGACTCAGCGTCACTCTTTGGATTGCAACAATCTTTTTAATCATCCGAAGATTCAAGGGGAGTGTTTATGACCGCCAAGGGTACTTGACCTTGACCTTGCCTGTCTCTGAGCACCAAATCATCACCGCAAAACTTTTAGGCGGTCTTGTCTGGTCCATCTTAAGCTATATTGTCTTTATCTTGAGTATATTGATCATCATCTTCTTAACACCAATAGAAAAAGACTTCACTGCCCTCTACAACTTCATTTCCCCTTATCTCAGCTACGGCTGGCTGTATGCCCTATCACTATTTGTCGGGTCGATCGCATGGATTTTATCCATTTACCTCTCCATCTCTATCGGGCAACTCTTTAACGAGTATCGAACAGCCATGGGGATTCTAGCCTATATCGTCATTTCAATCGTTATTGGTTATATCACTTTCTTCTTAAGAGTTGACAATGACTATAACGTGATGGTTGGTACAGAAATTCTGCGCGATCTCTTTTTATCAGCTATCTACTATCTCGGTACCTACTATATCTTGAAAAACAAGGTTAATTTGCAATAAAAAATGCCCAGCTAGAAAGCTGGGTTTTTCTTTAACTCAATATCAAACTGGCTACGATGGGGCTGACAAAAACATAGAGAATACCGGTTACACCGATAGCCAAGCCACCCATAGCTCCTGCTACAGAACCGTATCGAAAGGCTGTTCCCGTTCCGACAGCGTGTCCTGTTCCTCCAAGGGAAAGCCCGACTGCTACCGGATCATCAATTTTTAACCACTTCAAAAGGGTTGGTCCAATCACACTGGTTAAGATCCCAGTGGCTACTACTACGACCAAGGTTACAGTTGTTAAACCTTGCAATTTTTCTGTAATCCCCACTGCCATAGCGGTTGTCACTGACTTGGGAAAGAGAGAAATGGCTAGGAAAAAGTCCATGCCAAATATTTTCGCTACTATGGCAGTGAAGCTAGTATTGACAACTACTGCTAGCAGACTGCCAAAGAGAATACTCCGTGCATGGTGCTTCATCAAGTGAAAACTCTTATAAAGCGGAATCCCTAGAGCCACGGTCGATGGGACAATCAAGTTGTTCAGATAAACCCCACCTTGGTAATAATCTTGATAAGAAATACCCGTCGCCTTAAGGAAAATAATGATAAAAATGGCTGACAAAAGAAGGGGCGTTGTCAAGGGATGGGGAAAACGTCTGTAAATCAACATCCCCACTAGATAAGCTAGGATAGATAATGCAATCCCAAATAGAGGATTGGATACAAATTCGCTCATTTGGCATCTCCTTTCTCATAATCTCCCTCAAATCGTCTCTTGATAAACTGAACCACTAGGGCAATAAGGATAATGTTGATGACAGCCGCAAAAAAGACAATCAAGACGATGGGCAAAAGATAAGGGGCAATCACATCAAACTTTTCCATGATACCCACTGCTGGCGGCAAAAAGAGAATGGTCATATTGGCCAGCAAGAAATTCCCGACCATGTTGACATGTCTGGTCCTTAGCCACTTGAACTGTAAGGCTAGAAAGAGAATAATCAAACCGATAATACTGCCTGGGATGGGCAGATGAAAGAAACTGGAGATTCCCTCACCGATTAGAGAAATCACAAAGAGAATCATTAATTGAACATATAATTTCATCCTAAACTCCACGAAATAGACTTCTTGCATACCAGTTTACTCTTTTTTCAGAAAATTTCAAGGAAATATTGAAATTCTTCTTTCTTGCAAGGATTAGTTAAAAGTAGTATAATCATTGCATGCGCAATCATCTTGTGTTGTAGAGACAGTCAGTAATGACTTTGTGATTTTTACTTTGAAAAGAAAGGAGAAAGCAATGACCTATTTGGAAAAGTGGTTTGACTACAACCGCCGTCAAAAGGAAATGGAAGCCTTGTTGGAAGAAACTATTGCCCAGCAGAGTGAACAAAGGTTGACCTTGAAAGAGTTTTACCTGCTCTACTATCTGGATTTGGCCCAAGAAAAATCTCTACGCCAGATTGATTTACCTGATAAGCTTCATCTCAGTCCAAGCGCAGTTTCTCGAATGGTGGCTCGACTAGAAGAGAAAAACTGTGGTTTGCTTAGTCGCCGGTGTTGCGATCAGGATAGACGGGCAAGTTTTATCTGCCTGACTGACGAGGGACAGACAACTCTAGCTTACCTGCAAAAGGCTGTCGAAGAAAGACTGGAGACGAGTCTAGATTTCATTTCATAATCAGATTTTCTAAAAAGTTGCGTGCGCAATCATTTTTCTTGACATTCCTCTTTTCAAGGAGTACAATAAAGTCAAGATCGAACAAAGGAGTTTTATATGATCGAAATTACTTATCTAGACGCCAGCAAGCAAGAGAGAACCATGACTTTCGAGTCTTATGAAGATTTTGAACGTTCTCAACATGCCTGCCTTATCGGCGTTGCTGATTACTACACTGTCCAAAAATTAACCTACAATGGTCATGATTTGGACTACCATGGGACTTATGGAGATGTCTTCTTCTATCTCATGAAACAAGATTTAAGCCAATATAACTAAAAAAGGAGAAATACAATGGCAAAAGCAATTACAGATGCAACATTTGAACAAGAAACAAAAGACGGTTTGGTCTTGGTAGACTTCTGGGCAACTTGGTGTGGTCCATGTCGTATGCAAGGTCCAATCTTGGATAAATTGTCTGAAGAACTTTCAGAAGATGTCTTGAAAATCGTTAAAATGGACGTTGATGAAAATCCAAACACAGCTCGTGCCTTTGGAATCATGTCTATCCCAACCCTTCTCTTCAAAAAAGATGGCCAAGTGGTAAAACAAGTTGCTGGAGTACACACTGCAGAACAAATCAAAGCCATCGTTGCTGAATTGAGCTAATCACATGAGAGACCAAGTGCTTTATTTGGTCTCTTTTTTTCTTGCCCTTTGCCATTTTTCAAAAAATATGCTAGACTGTAGGTAGAATATTACGATGTTTGGGACATGCCATCGCTAAAAAAAACCTCTACTTGGTATTTTTTAGCTCCCCTCAAGGGAGCTTTTTGCGTGCTCTGAACATTTCCCATTTTAGAAGGAGTACTATGAAACGTCATTCAGCCTTGGTCGTCTTTAGCGGCGGTCAAGATTCCACAACCTGCCTCTTTTGGGCTAAAAAACACTATGAAACAGTCGAAGCTGTCACCTTTGCCTACGGCCAACGCCATCATCTCGAAATTCAAGTTGCTAGAGAAATCGCTAAGGAACAAGGTATTCGTCATCACATCTTAGATATGTCTCTACTGGGGCAGATCACTGAAAATGCCTTAACCTCTGATTTGGAGATTGAGCAAAAAGAGGGAGAGGTTCCCAATACCTTCGTTGACGGTCGCAACCACCTCTTTCTGTCCTTTGCGGCAGTTCTTGCCAAGCAACGGGGTATTAAAGACATCGTGACAGGTGTCTGCGAGACAGATTTTTCAGGCTACCCTGACTGCCGGGATGTCTTTGTCAAATCTCTCAATGTTACGCTCAACCTTGCCATGGATTACGACTTTATTATCCAAACACCTCTCATGTGGCTAGACAAGGCTGAAACTTGGAAGTTAGCCGACCAACTCGGTGCCTTTGACTATGTTCGTGAAAAGACCTTGACCTGCTACAATGGGATTATCGGAAGTGGCTGTGGAGATTGTCCAGCCTGTCACCTACGTCAGCATGGTTTAGACGTTTATCTCTCACAGAAAGGAGAGGCCTGATGTTTTTTGCACCCAAAGAAATCAAACAGGAAACTGGGGAGTCCCTTGTCTACAATCCTCACAGAACCCTGGTATCAAAAGAGTTTACCTTCGATGCTGCCCACCACCTCTTTCACTATGAGGGAAAATGCAAATCCCTGCATGGCCACACCTATCATCTGCAAATTACTGTCAGTGGATTTTTAGATGAACGTGGCATGACCTACGATTTTGGAGATATTAAAGCGATCTACAAGGACTACTTGGAGCCCCACTTGGATCACCGCTATCTCAATGAAACCCTGCCTTATATGAACACGACTGCTGAAAATATGGTTTACTGGATTTTTCAAACCATGAGTCAAGAGTTGCCAGATGAACGTGGTCTCCGTTTGGAATACGTTCGCCTCTATGAGACTCCGACTGCCTTTGCGGAGTTTAGACGGGAGTGGTTAGATGACTAGGGAACGTGTCCTCAAACTACCAGTTCTGGAAATTTTTGGCCCTACCTTTCAAGGTGAAGGTCGTGCTATCGGGCAGAAAACCATGTTTGTCCGCACTGGTGGTTGCGACTACCACTGCGACTGGTGCGACTCTGCCTTTACTTGGGATGGTTCTGAAAAACCAACTCGCATGACCGCTGACGAGATCATTGCTGCCTTAGATAAGCTAGGAAGCTACGACTATGTAACCCTATCTGGTGGAAATCCTGCTATCCTAGCAGCTAACATGGCTCAACTCGTCACCAAGCTCAAGGAACGCGGTGTCACTCTAGCTGTTGAGACCCAAGGCTCCCGCTGGCAAAATTGGTTAAAAGATATCGACCAGGTCACTCTGAGCCCCAAACCTCCTTCATCCAAGATGGAAGTCAACTTTGAAACCTTGGACTTTATCGTTTCCCAACTGGACCCAGGCAAGGTCACCTTTAAAATCCCTGTCTTTGACGATGCAGATTTGGCCTTTGCCAAAGGGATTCAAGAACGCTACCAACCAGATGTTCTCTTCTTATCAGCAGGAAATCCTGAACCCAAGGCTACTGGCAATATTGTCCAAGACCAACTAGATCGCCTCAAAGAACTCTGGGAACGCGTCGCTGCTGACGATAGCTGGGGCAATGTCCGCGTCCTTCCTCAACTCCATACCCTCCTCTACGACAACCAACGTGGTGTTTAAATTAGAAAGAAAAAATCATGTCACAACAAGAAGAAATGAAAAACCTAAGCCTCCTCGGCAACAAAGAAACCAACTACATTTTTGACTATCAACCCGAAGTCCTCGAATCCTTTGACAATCGTCATGTGGAAAATGACTATTTCATCAAATTCAACTGTCCTGAATTTACTTCCCTTTGCCCAATCACTGCTCAGCCAGATTTTGCGACGATTTATATTTCCTACATTCCTGACAAGTTCTGTGTCGAGTCAAAATCTCTCAAACTCTACCTCTTTAGCTATCGAAATCATGGGGATTTTCACGAAAACTGTATCAACACCATCGGGAAAGACTTGGTCAACTTGCTAGACCCTCGCTATTTAGAGGTATGGGGAAAATTCACTCCGCGCGGTGGCATTTCAATTGACCCCTACTACAACTACGGTAGACCTGGAACTAAGTATGAAGGATTGGCAGAACAACGTCTCTTCCAACACGACCTTTATCCAGAGAAAATTGACAATCGCTAAACTCATACTCAATGAAAATCAAAGAGCAAACTAGGAAGCTAGCCGAAGGTTGCTCAAAGCAGTGCTTTGAGGTTATAGATAAGACTGACGAAGTCAGCTCAAAACACTGTTTTGAGGTTGCAGATGGAACCTGACGTGGTTTGAAGAGATTTTCGAAGAGTATCATACGAAAAAGCCCTGTTCCTCAAACTGAGGAGCAAGGCTTTTTGAATTTCAATTATTCTTCTGTTCCAAGGAAGTTTTTAGCAACAAGGGCTGCAAGAATACCACCAGCGATTGGGGCAAGGATGAAAATCCATACTTGTTGAAGAGCTGCGCCACCAACCAAGACAGCTGGAGCCAAACTACGAGCTGGGTTTACTGAAAGTCCAGTGATGTTCAATCCTACAAGGATCATTGCCATCAAGGACAAACCAATCACCAAACCAGCAATCGCACCATTACCCTTGCTTGCTGATGTTACCGTCATGATAACCAAGACAAACAAGAAAGTTGCGATGACTTCAAACAAGAAACCACCAAAGGCAGTGACACCGTTTGCTAAGGCATTTTCACCAAGACTAGCAGTTGACATGCCTGAGTTAGACAAGAGGAAGAATACTGCAGCTGACGCAAGGAAAGCTCCAACTACTTGTCCAAGGATGTAGTTTACAAGCTCTGAAGATGACAAACGTTTGTTTACAAACATCGCAATCGAAACCGCTGGGTTCAAGTGAGCCCCTGAAACAGTTCCGATTGAGAAAGCTGCGACTACGATTGCCAAACCAAAGGCAAAAGCAATCCCAAGGTGGCCAAGACCTTCAACACCATTCCCAAAAACAACAGCTCCTGTTCCGATGAACACAAGCATAAATGTACCGATTAATTCAGCAACAAATTTTTTCATGATAAATCTCCTTTTTTCAAACTACGTATTAGTCTATCAAAAGAAGGAAAGGGTTTCAAGAAAATTGATTGGAAATTTACTGGTTTGCCTTACTGTCTTTTAATTGAGGGATTCGATAAAAAATACATTCCCTCTATGGGACTTATCAGTTGCCTATCTCATTAGCATTTAGCAACTTAATATAATCCAGACCCCAGTTTTCGACAGCATCTAAAACAACTCTGAATTTCTGCCCCATTTCGGTTAAGCTGTACTCAACTCGTGGGGGAACTTCGGCATAGACCTTTCGTTGAACAATCTTATCCTTTTCTAATTGACGGAGATGACGGGTCAAAATAGTTTGAGTAATCCCAGGCAATAATCTCTGCAATTCTTTAAATCGTTTTGTACCCGTACTCAACTGATAAATGATTACCAGTGCCCATTTCCCTGTTAAAACCCTCTGCGTTGTCGCAAATGGACAAATACCATACTCACTCACTTTATTTGGCATAAAATATCTTCTTTCTATTTTTTTAAAAAAAATTTATCTTTTAGTAGCAACAATAGTACTAGTTTTGATACCAGCTATCGAAAAAGTGTCTACTTGTTTTTTAGATTGTAACTGTTACAATTATATCATAAAAAAGAAATGGAGAATATATATGTCAACAAACTTAGAAATTTTCAATGCTTATAACCAAGCTTTAATTGCTGGTGACTTTCCTGGTGTCTTTGAAACGATGGCAGACGATATTGTCTGGCATCAACCTGGTAATCATAGTATATCTGGTTCAGTTGTTGGTAAGGACAAGCTAGGATCTCACCTAGCTACATTTGCTGAGAAAACTCATGGAACCTTTAAGGTGATAACAAATTGGGTTTCTGACAATAAGGATTTAATCGCAGCTAATGTTACTTTTCTCGGAACACGTGCTGATGGTACTGAACTCAATATGAACGGGATTGACCTCTTCCGTATTGAAGACGGAAAAATCAAAGAAGTTTGGCTCTTCTCTTCAGATCAAGCTGAAGAAGATAGCTTTTGGGAATAATTTAAGAGACCGGGACAAAAAATTTTGATTTTAGGAATTCTTTATTATAAATTTTTAAAATCGATAGATTAGAAAAAAAGCGAACAAGATAGTATTCTGAGTGTCAGATAACTCGTTTTGTTCGCTTTTTATATTTAAGGTTAGACTTTTGTCCCAGACTCTTTTAATTTACTCTCCCAACTCTGCACTGTAGACGATAATCTGGTCAACTGTATCAGACAAGAACTGAATGGTATCACGAAGTGGTTTGTCTGTTGAGATATCCGCTCCAATAATCATGGCTGACTCAAGTGGTGTCTTACTGCCACCTGATTTGAGAAGATTGAGCCAATCTTCAGCTCCAGTTTCTGAATGTTTCAGATGAAGGTAACCCGCTGTCGAGATGACTAGTCCAGCTGAGTAGGTGTAGCTATACAAGCCCATATAGTAGTGAGCTTGACGCATCCAAGTCAAAGCCGCATCGTCGTCAATTTCAATGGCATCTCCCCAGAAATCCGTCAAGACTTCCTTCATAATGCTGTTAAGCTTGCTTGCTCCGAAGGTTTCTCCTTCTTCAATCAATGTATAAACCTTGCGCTGGAAGGCTGCTTCCAAGAGGTGAGTAATAAAGTTATGGAAGTAGGTGTCTGTCAAACGGTGAGCAAGGGCAAAGCGTTTTTGACGCGGATCATCAGACTGATGTTCCAAATAATCACTTAAAAGCAATTCATTGAAGGTTGATGGCGCTTCAACATAGTAGGTCGACATATGGGCATTGAAGTAACTTTGGTGATTGTCAGAAAAGATGAATTGACCAGAATGCCCGATCTCATGAATCAAAGTATAGACATCGCTCAAACGGCCTGTCCAGCTCATAAGGACATAAGGGTGCACGCGATATGGATCCGCCGCATACCCACCAGAATCCTTGCCACTATTGGCAGCAAAGTCCACCCAGCGTTCTTCTTGATAGCGAGCAACTTCCTGACAATATTCTTGTCCCAAAGGTTCTACTGACTTCATGACCAAATCATAGGCATCATCAATAGTCACTGCTGGATTCAGGGCGCTGTCCAAGTCCAATTTCCAGTCAGCAAAAGTCATCTTTTCAAGACCATTCACCTTGGCAACATGCTTGAGGTATCTCTGGGCAACTGGCGCAAATCCCTTCATGATGAGGTCAATCTGGCGGTCAAACATGGCACGGTCCACTTCTTGCTCAGCTAGGAGATAATCAAAGACTGAATCATAGCCCTTCATATCTGCCAACAATTTCTCAGATTTGACTTGGGCCAAATAGGCTGCCGCAGCCGTATTTTGGTGCTTACGGAGTCCCTCTGAGAAAGAACGGAAAGATTTCTCACGAACCTCAGCGTCCTCGTGGTTTTGGTAGAAATTTTCATAGGTAACAAAGCTATTTTTGTAGGTCTTGCCATGGGCTTCAAAGTCAGCCATTTCAAAGTCCCCAGCTCGCATCTTAGTATAAATGTCCTGTGGACTGTAGAAAACTTCACCCAGATTTGTCAAAGCCTTCTCCACATCCGCCCCTAGATAGTGGGCTTTTTTGATTTTGGCCTGACGAATGGCTGCCGTCAAATGTGGCAATTCACCCAAACGGTCCAAGACCTCCTCGTCCGCTGCCACCGAGGCATCGTCAAAGAAGGTCAAGGCTACGCTGGCATCTGTTTCAAATTCCATCCCAGCTTGGGCGATATTGGCGAACTCTTCATTGCTATAGTCTGTCGTCTGAGGCATAAAGGCGTAATTGCCGATATGGCTCATCTGAATATAAATTTGTTCTAATTCCGCAAAGGCCTTCTCAAAATCCTCAAAAGTGTGAAGATTACCCTTGTAATCACGGCTAAATTGGTTGATGTCTTCGCGCGTTTTCTCGATTGCACGCAAGAAATCCTCACGGTCTTGGTATAGGGCGGTTAAATCCCAAAGTTCCTTTTCTGGAAATTCTGAACGGTGTTTTTGTTCCATTTTCTTCCTCTTATTTCTCTAATTCTACTGAAACACTAAGGGCTGATAAGGCGTAAAGTGGTGCTGTTTCTGCTCGCAAGATGCGAGGGCCAAGTCCTGCAAGAACAGCTCCTTTAGATTCAAAACTTTCAATTTCTGCTGGTGAGAGACCGCCTTCTGGCCCAAAGATAAAGAGCAATTTGGCTCCTTTTTCAAGACCAGTGACTGCTTGTAAGAGCGCAGCGGCTTCTCCCTCTTTTGCTGATTCTTCATAGGCCACTACAATAGAGTCAAACTGGTCCAGCTGGGCTAGAAAGTCTGCTTTTTTCTCAAAAAGTTGGATACTTGGGACCAGATTCCGCTTGCTTTGTTCTGCTGCTCCAAGGGCAATTTTTTCTAGTTTTTCGGCTTTCTTGCCCAATTTCTTACCATCCCACTTGGCAACTGACCAGTCGGCAGGGAAGGCCCAGATTTGACTAGCTCCTAGTTCTGTTACTTTCTGAGTAATAAACTCCAGCTTGTCTCCCTTGGGAAAGCCAGATGCGATGGTCACTTGGATTGGCAGTTCCACATTGTCAGCTAATTCTTCAACCAATTCAAACTGACGTGCTTCCACATCAAGCACGCGCGCCAAGCGCTTGACGCCATCATCAAAGACCAAGGTCACCTCATCATCTTCTTTCAAGCGCATGACCTGAAACATATGCTTGCTGGTTTCCTTATCTTCGATAATGACAGGAGAGATTGCACTTCCTTTGACAAAATACTGCTGCATGCTAGCCTCCAATCACACCGGAAATATCCTTGGTTTTCTTAAAGACACAGGCATTCCATTCCCCTTGAATCATGTGAGTTTCAAGGAAAAATCCAGCTGACTCAGCTGACTCGCGCACCATGTCCCACTTGTCCTTGATAATCCCACTCATGATCAGGTAGCCTTCGTCCTTGACTAAACGATAAGCATCGTCTGTCAGATGAATGAGAATATCCGCCAAGATATTGGCCACAATGACATCTGCTTCAATCTCCACACCCTTGAGCAAATCTCCAGTAGCAACATGGATATTTTCCATACCAGGGTTGAGCTCAATATTTTCCTGAGCAACACGAACTGCCACATCATCTAGGTCGTAAGCAAAAATTTCCTTGGCACCCAGTAGAGAGCTGGCAATAGAAAGGACACCTGATCCAGTACCCACATCTAGCACCGTTTCGCCGCCACGAAGAACCTGCTCCAAGGCAAAAAGGCTCATCTTGGTCGTTGGATGGGTTCCAGTCCCAAAGGCCATACCAGGATCCAACTTGATAATTTTTTCTCCAGCAGTCGCCTCATAGTCCGTCCAGGACGGCACAATGGTCAAGTCATGGGTGATACGAGCTGGTTCATAATATTTCTTCCAGTTGTCTGCCCAGTTTTCCTCAGCCAAGGCAGTCGTCCCCATCTTGACTTCTCCTAAGTCCATAAAGTCTGTCAATTCTGCTAAATGAGCCTGCAAATCTGCCTCAACCGTTGCTACATCAACCGTATCAGGATAGTAGGCTGTCACCACGATTTCTTCTTGCTGTTCCACCTCAGGGAATATCTCACCAAATCGATCCACATTTCCCACATAGTCCATGCTGTCCTCGATCGCAACACCTTGCGCTCCCAGCTCAATCAGGAGGTTGGAAACCAATTCCTCTCCCTCACGCTTCACTGTAACTTTTAACTCTTGCCATGTTTCCATCATTAAGATACCAAGCCCGTAAAACACAAAGCCAAAATAGGAAATTCTCTGAAGACGCTTGAGTCTAAGAGAAGTTTATCTTTTTGGCACACTGTTTAGGGCGGGTTCAGTTTAGAAATGTAACCGAACCTTCCTTTCTATTTGTCAATCAATTTTTTCATGTAAACCATATCCATACCTTCTTTTTCAGGCTCGATATGGGTTTGACGGTAGCCATTTTTCTCATAAAAGGCGACCATGCCCGCATCCTGTAATACCGTACACAAATCCCACTGTTTAATCGTTGGAAATTCCTTTTCCAGCAATCTCAATCCCTCAGAACCATAACCTTTTCCTTGATGCTGAGGCAAAATCGCTGCCGTTCCCAACCAAGCCTCCGTCAACTCTTTATTGGTCTGAATTCGTAAAAAACCGATAATTTCGTCCTTTTCTTTTACAAAGTAGTAATAGCTATTAGGACGCTCAACCAATTTCCACTTGATTCGTTCGCGGTCCTCCAGATAAGGATCATACTCATCTTGGTATTTCTCATAGACTGCCTTAAAACTGGCTCTTTGAATAGAAATGATGGTTTCTAAATCTTCTGCTACTGCTCGTTCTAGTCTAATCATAGTTACTCTCCATATAATCCCTCACTCTATCCTGCAACTGAGGTACAACCTTATCTGAGCCAAGAAACTCCTCAATGCCCATCAGTTTATAGCCCTGTCCTTCATCACCAAAGACAATACTATCAAACTGTTCCTGCCTTAACTTACCAACTAGAAAGACGGATTCCTTCCCCTCAAAAAGCATACTTGGGTACACCTTACTCCAAAGCAGACAATCTTCAGTCAAATGAATTCCCAGTTCTTCATAAACTTCACGCGCCGCGCACTCAAAAGGACTTTCATCACCCTCTCGTTCGCCACCTGGCAATTCCCAGGTATTAGGGTATGGAATGTTTAATTTGTCATCACGTAAGATAGTTAAGAGCTTATCACCACAAAAGAGGGCAATTTTGCAACCTGTAAAATCAGAAATTTCTATTTCCATATCAAACTCCTTCAGCTAATGCCTTCTCCAGCTCCTCTAACCAGTTTTCATAGTAGCGTTTCTCATCTCGCAACATGCGACTAGTATTCATTTTCTGTTTAGCAATCTTCATAGCCTTGCGAGTTTGAGCCATGTCTTTCCTTGCCTTAAATTGATACCAGGCTTGAATGATCTGCATGTCTGCCATTTTTAGAGACAAAAAGGATTTAACTCCTCGATTACTTACATACTCCTCCGCTTTTTCATGATCTCCTTCTAGCAAGGCAATGTGAAGAAGGTATAATTGAGAAATAGTTTTAGACATTGGATTATCTGTTTTCTCTAGCATAGACTGAAACTGTTGCTTTGCAAGCTCTATATTATCATCCAATAGGAATACCAAGCCCTGAAGAGTCTGAACACTTTCTGCAAAACTCCCTCTCGCATCTTCAGCAACAGGCATGATAAAGTCTTTCAAATCATATTCTTGAGGAGCTAGCAAGGTCTGGGCAGAATGCCTCAACACCAAGTAGGCGTATTTGGTATTTTCAGGGTGTTGTAGCAATTCCCAAATTTTTGCTCCATCGGTAATCCCAACTGGCTTAGCATTGATGAGAAGAAAAGATACATTTAGACAAATCCAAGTAGCCGCAAAATACCAGCTTCTTGTCAAAAATCCATACAATATCGCCAATAAAATCAAGCTAAGATGAACTATCAAGCCGCCTGCAAGCATCAGGATGATTCTTTGATCACTTTCATCTTCTTTTAATCCAATATATTGAGCACCAACATTTTTCAGAACGGCTGTTCGACTCAGATGAAACCTGCCTGACTTTTTGGTCAAAAGAAAATTCCCTAATCCAAAAGCCACCAGTCGATAGCCTGTCAGGTAACCGCAAAATGCATGTCCCAGCTCATGAAGGATAAATATCAGATAGATGCTGAAAAAAGTAAATAGGTAGCCTGGAACAAAGACAAACGAAAAATCTAACTCTTTAAAGGCAATTGTTCCAAAAGCAAATCCTAGCATCAAAAAAACAAAGGACAGACCAGAAATAAGATACAAACCTATTTTCTTCATATACTTCCTCACTAGTTTCTAATACCTCGGGTAAGGATAAAACTCCCCTTCCTCCAAGCCAACCTTTCCTTCTTCAAAGACTTCTTGGTTCCATTCCATGACAAATTCTTCTGCTTCTGGGTCTTCCAAAAAGTCCATGAGCGCATCCAGCCCAACCTCGGCAGTATCTTTGAGGAAAAGTGCAAAATAAGCTAAAAATTCACGAGAAAATCCTTTTTTAGGCAGGTAAGGGATGACTGTTAAATAGTCTTCTGCGTTAACCGTTGACTTTGCAGGATTGTAGAAAAGAACTGCTTCCTCAAAGAGGATATCGTCTGATGATACCTCTCCATCCTCATCCAGCATCTCCACTCCTGCAGCATTTTGTGCCTCTAATAGAAAACTTACTTCAACCGCATGATTGCGCTTGTCCCAACTAATCTCATAGTCAAAGGGAAAGTTCTTGTCCAACTCTTCCTGTAAAACATCTAAAAATCCGTATGTTGCCATTTTGTCCTCTTTCTATGCGACTCTTTAATCGCCCCGATTGCTCGGAAATATGCTAAAATAGATACTACCATCTTACCACATATACATCAGAAAATCCATGTTAGAAAGGACTGCTATGCCAGACAATCTCGCGCTTCGCATGCGCCCAAAAACCATCGACCAGGTCATCGGTCAGAATCATCTAGTCGGACCTGGAAAAATTATTCGCCGCATGGTGGAAGTTAATCGTCTGTCCTCCATGATTCTCTACGGACCTCCAGGTATTGGTAAGACCAGTATTGCCTCTGCCATCGCTGGAACGACCAAGTATGCCTTTCGGACCTTTAACGCGACAGTGGATAGTAAAAAGCGACTCCAAGAAATCGCGGAAGAAGCTAAATTTTCAGGTGGTCTCGTCCTATTACTAGACGAAATCCATCGTCTTGACAAGACTAAGCAAGACTTTCTTCTACCACTCTTAGAAAGTGGTCTGGTTATCATGATTGGGGCGACGACTGAAAATCCCTTCTTTTCTGTCACTCCTGCCATTCGTAGCCGTGTTCAGATTTTTGAATTAGAACCCTTGTCCAACCAAGATGTCAAAGAAGCGATTCAAATTGCTCTAACTGACCCTGAGCGTGGTTTTGATTTCCCAGTTGAGCTAGATGAGGATGCGCTGGATTTCATCGCAACATCTACTAATGGTGACCTCCGTTCTGCCTTTAATTCACTAGATTTGGCTGTTCTCTCTACTCCCGAAAATGACAAGGGCATCCGCCACATCACACTGGATATCATGGAAAATAGCTTGCAGAGGAGCTATATTACCATGGACAAGGATGGAGACGGTCATTATGATGTCCTCTCAGCCCTGCAAAAGTCCATCCGCGGCTCAGATGTGGATGCCAGTCTCCACTACGCAGCCCGCTTGATTGAGGCTGGGGATCTGCCTAGCCTCGCTCGTCGCTTGACTGTTATCGCTTATGAAGATATCGGCTTGGCCAATCCTGAAGCGCAGATCCATACTGTAACTGCTCTAGATGCTGCACAAAGGATTGGTTTCCCAGAAGCTCGCATCCTCATTGCTAATGTTGTGATTGATCTGGCTCTTTCACCCAAGTCCAACTCAGCCTATGTGGCTATGGACAAGGCTCTTGCTGATCTCAAAACTTCTGGTCACCTACCAATCCCTCGTCACTTACGTGATGGTCACTACAGTGGGAGCAAGGAACTGGGCAACGCCCAAGATTATCTCTATCCACACAACTATCCTGGAAATTGGGTCAAGCAAGACTATCTGCCAGAAAAAATCCAAAATCACCACTATTTTACTCCAAAAGATACCGGCAAATACGAACGAGCCTTGGCGCAACGTAAGGAAACCATTGATAAATTACGAAAATTGTGAAATCCTTTTCAAATAATTGCATTTTCCTCTTGATTTTTTTTGAGAAAGTGGTATCATATAAACATAGAAACGCTGTGGTGTTCGACTTCACACTTAAGTGTTGACCGACTATTTTTTGTATTTTTAGGGAAACAAAAGTCTTCTAACAGCATGTAGGCCGTCTCACACGGAAACAGCTTCAGTTAGAGCGAGTTGCCCACCTGCTTAATTGCGCGGGTTCAATACAAACCGTGAAGTTTCGGCACCAATACAGCTTTTTCTTTGCCTCCTTAGCTCAGTTGGTAGAGCAGTAGACTCTTAATCTATGGGTCGCAGGTTCGAGCCCTGCAGGGGGCATCTAAACAACAGGAAAGGCCTTGATTCCAAGGCTTTTTTGTGTCCTCCCTACTTTTATTCCATCAACGGATACTCAAGATATATTTGGTGTGTAAAAAATTCTTTTACCCTATCAGTGATACAGTCACTTTACTCAATTACAAGCAGATCAAAAGCAAAAGACTTAGCTCTATTTCACACAGAACTAAGTCTTTTATTTAAACAATCTAATGTTTCCTCTTCATCTCGATCAACTTCAGACATTTATCTAGATCTACATCTCGTTCAAAATGTGCAGGAGTCCAAGGGATTTCTATATCAGGAAGAACACCTTTGTCCGTCATCCCTTTGCCTTTATCTATAGCCAACCAGCGAGAAGTTGGGAACATCAAAAAGTAATCATCATAATCCACCTTGCAACAATTTGAGTAATCTAAAATACCAAGCGTTGGACGGCCGATAACTGTTACTTTCTTAAAATCCTTCATCATCTTGACAAAATTATCTCCTGATGATACACAATAAATATCCGACAAAACAAAAATCTGCTCTGGATAGTGACCACCCTTAACACCTGGGAAAAGCTCGTCTTGATCATCCTGATACCGAACATAGCCTTTCCCTCGATTTTGGAGTAAATTATTACGAAAATCTTCAAGCAGTTTCACCGTATCAGGACTGATATTTTCTTGTTGAAGCCATGTTTCAAAGTCTTTTAAGCGTCGATCGACATTTCCTTCTGTATAGAGAATTTCCATTCCATCATCCTGTAAATCAAGAGTATCATAGCCTTTTCCTTCCTCCAAGCCAAGATGTAAGAGCGGAAAATACAAAGAATCCGTGCCCCCATTGTTGTAACGGACATCTATAATAAGAGTTTCTGTCTCAGCAATCTTCTGCAAATACTCTTGGTATAAACGGTTAATCGCTTCTTCATCCATAAAATTATCTAAGCGTATATAGAGGATATCTGACTCCAACTCTTTCCAAAAGATCTGAGCTTTTTGAGCTTGCTGGCTAGCACGAACTGCAATAGACATCTCCTGCCCATCTCGCAAGACGGTCACTTGCTCTGCCATCAGTAGCAAATCTGCCCATTCTCGGTATCGTCTTTCTGGAGTCAGACTGATAAAGTAATTTTGGTGTTGCAAAGCTACTTGCTCCAAACTCATCCCGTCCAGACTGAGGATTCGATCCCCCACTTGGAGACCTGTATCTTGGTTTGCTTCCTCAACAAACATTTCCTGCTCACTTATCCTCAAAAGAAAACCTTTCGGACCTGATTTTTTATTATGGAAAGAAATATGCCCAATAATCCCAAAACTAGCAAGATAAGCTCTGACTTGATAGAGAAATTCTTGCTCAGTCATATCATCTGTAATCTTTTCTAGAAAAGGCTGAGGGTTGCACCCTTTGCGATCTTTTACTGTAGATGAATCATGTGTCATAATCCAAACAATGTCTTTAAAAATATCTGTTTTTTTCATACGAGCCATTCCTTCTACCTTTAAAATAGTATAGCCTTCTTCACAGCGAAAAAAGAGTTTTTACTACAAAGTCAATCTGCTATCTACCCTTTTTCATGATGTATTTTCGTATAGGTACCTCAACCATCTGAACGATTTCAAATCCTTCTTTTTTGTAAAGATTGTAAGCTGTTTGATTTGCCTCGTAGACATTTAGAGAAACACTATCTATATCTCCATTTTCAAAGGCCAAACTAACAAATTTCCTTAAAGCCTGGCTACCTAAGCCTTGCCCCTGTTTCTGGGGGTTGATAAAAAATCTCCCGATATGAAGATTTCTGTCTTCTAGCCTGATTTTCTGAATAAGCCCCACAAATTCTTGTCCATCAAAGACTGAACAGATTCCTTCCAAATCTTGCAAGACTTGACCTGTTAAGGGAAAAGGAATCATTGTTCCCATCCATTGTTCTTGAAAGGATTTGCCAAGTGAGTTGGACCATTGGCATACGCGCTGAGCATTTTCTACGCTTAACTTTTCTTCAAAACGAATTATCATCTTGACCTCACTATCTTATCAATGTTTCTTTATTATACTACTTCTCCCATTTTTTACGAATAGATAAGTATGATTGATCTTTATTTTTTTCTTGTTGGGAGCATTCTCGCTTCCTTTCTAGGTTTGGTCATTGACCGTTTTCCAGAGCAGTCTATTATCTTTCCATCTAGCCACTGTGATTCCTGTCAGACTCGCTTGCGTCCGCTAGATTTGATTCCTATTATCTCTCAAGTAATTGGTCGCTTTCGCTGTCGCTACTGCAAGGCCCGTTTTTCCATCTGGTATGCCCTCTTTGAATTGGGCTTGGGGTTACTTTTTCTGGCTTGGTCATGGGGCTGGATTTCCTTGGGTCAAGTCATCCTCATCACTGCTGGCTTGACCTTGGGAATCTATGACTTTCGCCATCAGGAATATCCTTTACTGGTCTGGATGACTTGCCACCTAATCCTCATGGCTTCCTCTGGCTGGAATATGGTTATGGTCTTCTTCCTTATCCTTGGAATTTTGGCTCATTTTATCGATATCCGCATGGGAGCAGGTGATTTTCTCTTTCTAGCTTCTTGTGCTCTTGTTTTTAATCTTACCGAATTGCTCATCTTGATTCAGTTTGCTTCGGCGACGGGGATTCTAGCCTTTCTCTTGAAAAAGCAAGAGGAAAGACTTCCTTTCGTGCCTTTCCTCTTACTTGCTACTTGTTTGATTATTTTTGGTAAGCTACTGCTTGTTTGATAAAGTCCTCAATCGGCTCTCCTTTGTGGAGAGCTTTTACAATTTTCGAACCAACGATAACGCCATCGGACACCGCATTGAAGCGTTCCACATCATCCTGACTAGATACGCCAAAACCTGTCAAGACTGGGATGTCTGCTACTTGATGCAATTGTTCCAAGTGCTTGTCCAAGTCTGCACGGTAATTTCCTGATTTCCCTGTCACCCCATTGATGGCAACGGCATAGACAAAGCCTTCCGCTCCCTTGATCAATTCTTTCTGACGCTCAAGTCCTGTCGTCAAACTAACTAGGGGAATTAAAGCGATATCTGTGTCTGCCAAAAAAGGCTCCACAAAGTTGGCATGTTCATGAGGCAGGTCTGGGATAATCAAGCCCTTGACCGCTGTATCTGCCAGATCTTTGACAAAGTTCTCCACACCGTACTGAAAGAGGGGGTTGAAGTAGGTCATGATGACCAGTGGCACCTCAGTCTGAATGGTTTTCAAGGTTTCAACCAAAGCCTGGGTAGAAGTTCCGTGGGCCAAACTGCGCAATCCTGCTTCTTCAATCACAGGTCCATCTGCAACTGGGTCTGAAAAGGGAATGCCCACTTCAATCGCAGAGACACCCAAATCTTCTAGAAAGTGGATTGTTTCTCCTAGACCATCCAAACCTTTATCATGGTCCCCAGCCATGATATAGGGAACAAAAATTCCTTTTCCAGCTACTTTCATAGCATTTAATTTTTCTGTTAATGTCTTAGGCATGAGCTTCTCCCTTCTTTGCTGCATCTGCTTCCAAGCGGTCTTTGACTTGAACCACATCCTTGTCCCCACGTCCAGATAGGCAGACAATCATAGACTTGTCTGGTCCAAGTTCTTTGGCCAATTTCACTGCAAAAGCGATAGCATGACTAGATTCCAAGGCTGGGATAATCCCTTCCACACGAGACAAGAGTTGGAATCCTTCCAAGGCTTCCTCGTCTGTCACAGGGACATAACTGGCACGTTTGATATCGTGATAGTGAGAATGTTCTGGACCGATACCAGGATAGTCCAAACCTGCTGAGATAGAGAAGGCTTCAAGAATTTGACCATGGGCATCTTGGAGAACATCCATGAGGGAACCGTGAAGGACACCTGGACGGCCCTTGGTCAAGGTAGCTGCGTGGTACTCTGTGTCCACACCAAGTCCTGCTGCTTCAGCTCCATACATGGCTACAGACTCGTCTTCTACAAAGGGATGGAAGAGACCGATAGCATTAGAACCACCACCAACACAGGCTACTAGGGCATCTGGCAAATCTTGACCTGTCAAGTCGCGGTACTGTTGTTTGGCTTCTCGACCAATGACACTTTGGAAGTCACGAACGATTTCTGGGAAAGGATGAGGTCCCAAGGCAGAACCAAGGATATAGTGAGTATCATCGATGTTAGCTACCCATGAACGAAGGGCTGCATTAACTGCATCCTTGAGCACGCGCGAACCATCTGTCACGGCCTCAACCTTGGCTCCCAAAAGCTCCATACGGAAGACATTAAGGGCTTGGCGTTTAACATCTTCCTCACCCATATAGATGGTGCATTCCATATTAAAGAGGGCTGCAGCTGTTGCAGTTGCCACACCGTGCTGACCAGCACCAGTTTCTGCGATAATTTTCTTTTTGCCCATACGTTTAGCCAGAAGAACTTGCCCCAAGGCATTATTAATCTTGTGAGCTCCTGTATGGTTGAGGTCTTCCCGTTTGAGGTAAATCTTGGCTCCGCCAATATGCTGGGTCAAGTTTTTTGCGTAGTAAAGAGGCGTTTCACGTCCTACATACTGGCGCAAGAGCTGGTTTAATTCCTCTTGGAAACTGGGGTCTGCCTGACTTTCACGGTAGGCTTTTTCCAACTCCAAAACTGCTGTCATCAATGTTTCTGGGACGAAACGTCCGCCAAATTTTCCGTAAAATCCATCTTTATTTGGTTCCTGATATGCCATGCTTTACCCTCTCTATAAATCTTCTAATCTTTTCATGATCTTTTTGTCCATCTGTCTCCACTCCGCTTGATACATCTACTGCATAGGGAGTAAAGTGTTGAATTGCTTTTACTACATTATCTTCATTAAGCCCACCTGCGATAAAGAAGGGCTGAGCTAGTCCTGTCGTATCCAGTTGACCCCAGTCAAAGGTCTGGCCACTCCCAGCAACAGGGGCATCAAAGAGTAGATAATCTGCCCGAGAATTGGGCACATGACCATTTCTATCCACTTGCACCGCCTGAATACTGGCACAAGGTAAATCCTCAAACAAATCATCCGCCACCTGACCGTGGATCTGTACCAAGTCCAAGCCAACTTTGTCGATCGCTTCCAGCAGTTCTGCCCGACTTGGTGAAACAAACACACCAACCTTTTTTACGTCTGAAGGAATGAGCTTTGCCAGCTCAGCAGCCTGCTCCAAGGTCACCTGTCTTTTACTATGTGCGAAGACAAAACCGATGTAATCCGCCCCTGCTGATACGGCTGTCTCTACCGCTTCCTTGGACGATAGTCCACAAATTTTAACCTTTGTCAATCTGCAACTCCTTGATTCTCTGAGCCACGTCCTCTGCCTGCATAAGAGCTGTTCCCACCAAAATTCCGTTAAAGTATGGTGCTAGTCGTTCCGCATCCTGACTTGTGAAAATAGCAGATTCGGAAATATAATAGCGACCTTCCTTAAAGTACTGGACCAAGTCTACACTGGTTTGTAAGTCGACCTCAAAGGTCGTCAAGTTGCGGTTATTAACCCCAATAATCTCAGCACCAAGTCTGTGGGCTACTTCTAGTTCAGCTAGATTGTGGGTTTCCACCAAGGCTTCTAGACCTAGCTCTGTCGCATAGTCATACAGTTCCTTGAGGCGTTCTTCTGATAAAGCCGCTACGATGAGCAAGATAACTGTCGCACCTGCATTGCGAGCTCGGATGATTTGCTTTTCATCGATAATAAAATCCTTGTTCAGCGTCGGAATCTGTACCTGACTAGAAATCTCTCGTAGATAATCCAAATGCCCTTTAAAGAAAACTTCATCTGTCAAAACCGAAATCATCACTGCTCCATTTGCTTCATAAGTCTGGGCCTGTTGCACAATATCCACATCGAGATTGATATCTCCCAAACTAGGGCTAGCCTTCTTGACCTCAGCGATTACCTGCAAACGGTCCTGGTGATTCTTCAAAAATTCTGCCAAGCGATAGGTCTGGCGCAAGGGCTGGACTTGCTCCAGCTCCATCTGCTCGACCTCACGCGCCTTCTGCTCTAAGATTCGTGCTAAAAATTCCTGACTCATTTTTGGTACTCCTGTAACAGTCTGAGTTTTTCAAGGGCCTTGCCACTAGCAATCACTTGACGAGCCAAGGCAACTCCTTCCTTGATACTAGCTACCTTACCATTAGCATAGAAACCAAGACCTGCATTTAAAACTGTCGTTTCCAAGAATGGACTTGCTTCGTTTTGAAGAACGCTAAGCAAAATCTCTGCATTTTCCTGAGCATTCCCTCCACGGATATCTTCAATAGCGTAGCGTTTCATCCCCAAATCCTCTGGAGTAAAGCTTGATAAGGTGATTTCGCCATTTTCAAGAAGAGCAATCTTGGTTGTTCCGTTCAAGCCAGCTTCATCTAGCCCTTCTGGTCCAGCAACCACGATGGCACGTTTGCGACCCATATTTTTCAAAACCTGAGCGGTACTTTCTAGCAGTTCTGGACGACTAATGCCAAGAAGCTGTGTTTCCAAGGCCATTGGGTGAATCAGTGGACCAGTCAAGTTCATGATTGTTGGAATTCCCAATTCCAAACGTGCTGGCATGATGTATTTCATAGCTGGATGCATATTTTTAGCAAAGAGAAAGACGATGCCAGTTTTATCAAAAACCTTACCTAGTTCAGCTGGTTTGAGGTCAAGATTGATGCCCAATGCTTGAAGGACATCTGCAGAACCCGATTTAGAAGAAATCGAACGGTTACCGTGCTTAGCCATATGAATGCCGCCACCAGCCAAGACAAAGGCTGCAGTTGTGGAAATGTTAAAGCTGAAAGACTTGTCCCCACCTGTACCACAGTTATCCATAGCATCATGGATTTCAGTTGGAATGTGTTGGGCATGCCCTCTCATGACTTGTGCAATGGCTGTGCGCTCCTCCGGTGTTTCCCCCTTCATCTTAAGGGCCAAGAGGAGAGAAGCAATCTGCGCCTCGGTTACACGCCCAGTTACGATACGCTCAATGACATCCGTCATTTCCACACCTGATAAATTTTCAAATTTTGCTAATTTTTCAATAATCTCTTTCATCCTAGTTTCCTCACTTTACAACCTTCTCGATAAAATTCCGAATAGAAGACAAGCCATCTGGCGTTCCGATACTTTCTGGATGGTACTGGAAGCCATAAATCGGCAGGCTTTTGTGTTGAATTCCCATAATGGCTTGGTCATCAGTCGAATGAGCTGTCACTTCAAAGTCTTCTGGCATTTCTTCAATCAAAATACTATGGTAACGCATAACCGGACGGCCATCCTCGATACCTTGATAGAGAACAGAAGGCGCTTCAAAGCTGATATGGCTCTGTTTCCCATGCATGACTTTTGGAGCCAAACCTAGCTTACCACCAAAGACTTCTGCAATGGCTTGATGGCCCAAACAAATCCCAAGAATCGGCTTTTTGCCAGCAAAGTCACGAATCATATCTTCCATCTTTCCAGCATCAACTGGCCAACCAGGACCAGGAGAAAAGACCAGACCATCTGCTTTTTCAGCTTCTTCATACAGCTTGGGATCATCATTTCTCAAGACCTGTACTTCTGCAAAATTCCCAATGTATTGAGCCAAGTTATAGGTAAAAGAATCATAGTTGTCAATCAATAAAATCATGGTCTTAGTTCTCCAATTCTAGTCATAGATTTAGCCTTGTTAATGGTTTCTTGGTATTCGTTTTTTGCGATAGAATCATAGACAATCCCTGCCCCAGCCTGCACATAGGCTGTTTGGTTTTTGAGAATCATGGTTCGGATGGCAATGGCGAAATCCATATCACCCGTCGCAGACAAGTAGCCGATTGCTCCTGCGTATACGCCTCGTTTTTCCGTCTCCAGTTCATAGATGCGTCTCATGGCCCGAATCTTTGGTGCTCCTGAAACTGTTCCAGCTGGAAGTGTAGCTTTCAAAGCATCCATGGCAGTGAGGTCTGGAAGCAAACGTCCCTTGACCACGCTGGTCAAATGCATGACATAACGGAAGAGCTCCACTTCCATATACTTGGTGACTTGGACACTTGCCGTTTCAGCAATTCTACCGATATCGTTACGCCCCAAATCTACCAACATCCGATGTTCTGCTGTTTCCTTCTCATCAGAAAGCAGGTCTGTCGCCAAGGCCTTGTCCTCTTCATCTGTAGCTCCTCTTGGCCGCGTACCAGCAATCGGATTGGTTGTCACGATACCATTTTTGACTGAAACCAAACTTTCAGGACTGGCACCGATGATTTGATAATCCCCAAAATCATAGAAATAGAGATAATTAGATGGATTGGTCACGCGGAGATTTCTGTAGAAGTCAAATGGATTTCCAGTAACTTCTGCTGAGAAACGCTGACTGAGCACACATTGGAACATATCACCATTACGAATCAAGTCACGAGCGGTTTCCACCATTTGCTCAAACTTCTGAGGAGCGATATGCGGTTTGAAGTCTAGAGGAGATAGATCCAAATCTTCAAATTCATTTGGAGCAGGAATGCGTAATTCCTCAAGCACTTGGTTCAAGGCTTTTTCCAAATCTTCTTGACTGCGATCGCTATAAAGAGCATCCTCTATGACATGAATTTTTTCCTTCTTATGGTCAAAGACCATATAACTCTCATAGACAAAGAAATGCATGTCTGGCGTCCCAATGGTATCTTGAGGGATTTGACCGATTTCTTCATAGAGCGAAATCATATCGTAACCAACAAAGCCAATAGCTCCCCCACCAAAAGGTAGGTCTGAATGGTGCTGGCTCTTATGAGTCACTTCATAAAGGAAATCCAAGGGATCCCGATCAATCACTTGACCATTTTGATAAAGGACTCCATTTTCAAACTTAATCTCAAAAACAGGATTATAAGCTAGGATAGAAAAACGAGCGGTTTCCTTGTCTCTAGGAATACTTTCTAAGATCACCTTGTGTTGCCCTTTTAAGCGCATATAAGCCAAGATTGGTGATAAGACATCTCCATGAATGATTCGTTCCATTGTAATTTCCCTTTCAGTTTCTTATTTTTAATTTTTGGTCTTTTTTCTATTTCCCTTAAATAGTGCGGACGGGAGGTAAAACTATCCAGTGGATGATTTTAGAAATCCATGAAATGAAAGACCTAATTTTCGAGCTCCTCGCTCATTCATTTCTAGGCTCAGGCTAAAATAGTTCCCCGAACTATTTTACTCTCAAAAATCCCGTTCTAGAGAAGCATCTTTGCTTCTCTAGAATACCACTATAGCGGGAAATAGCGGGTCAATGCTCACTTCGTTCGCAAATATTTTATAGAAATCTATCTAGTGATGAAGCATAATTTAAAACTGATAGCCATATCTACGATAAATATATAAAAATCCCCACGCAAAATAACTTGCGTGAGGACGAAATTCGCGGTGCCACCTCAATTATAGGATTTCTCCTATCTCTCATTCCTGTCTCAGATACCTCCTGTAACAGGCTGTGCGATAAAGGGCACTCCCTTGAGAATTATGTTTTCTTCTCTCGTTTCAGATGGACCCAACCTTACAGCTTTCTCTGCTTGTTTTCAGCAACCACAAGCTCTCTGTGAGAGAAAAGGCTGTAATTTTTCCATCTTTTATTTTTTAGCTTCTAGGTAGTCTGCAATCGCAGCTACGTCCTTGTCTCCACGACCAGAGACATTGATGATGATAATATCATCCTTACTTAGTTTCGGTGCACGTTTAACCGCTTCTGCGATGGCGTGCGAACTTTCAATCGCTGGGATAATTCCTTCTGTCTTGCTTAGAAGGAGCAAGGCTTGAACAGCTTCTTCGTCTGTCGCTGCCACATATTCCACGCGACCTGAATCTTTGAAGTAGGCGTGTTCTGGGCCAACCCCTGGATAGTCCAATCCAGCTGAGATAGAGTAAACTGGAGCCAACTCACCGTCTTCCTTAAAGACTGCATAGGTCTTCATGCCGTCGACAATTCCGATACTACCTTTTGTCATAGTAGCTGCGTGCTTGTCTGTATCAAGTCCATGACCAGCAGCTTCGACCCCAACCAATTTGACTTCTTCATCAGCCACATACTGTGAAAAAGCACCGATAGCATTAGAACCACCACCTACACAGGCAATAACGTAATCTGGTAAACGACCTTCTTTTTCTAAAATTTGACGGCGAGATTCTTCACTGATGACCTTTTGGAACTCATGAACAATTGTAGGATAAGGGTGAGGACCCACAGCAGATCCCAAAACATAGAAGGCTTCAAGGTCATTCATCCATGCTCCAAAGGCTGCATCTACCGCATCCTTGAGAGTTCGTGTCCCTGTTTCAACTGCGTGAACAGTTGCTCCCATCATCTCCATGCGGAAGACATTGAGACGTTGACGCTCCACATCCTCTGCCCCCATGTAGACATCACAGGCCATACCAAACTTGGCTGCAGCCGCTGCTGTCGCAACACCATGTTGACCAGCTCCTGTTTCTGCGATCACTCGCTTTTTGCCCATTCGTTTGGCAAGAAGAATTTGTCCTAAAACGTTGTTGAGCTTGTGAGAACCAAGGTGGTTAAGATCTTCGCGCTTGAGATATATCTTAGCTCCACCTAGGTGGTCTGTCAAACTTTCCGCAAAATAAAGCGGTGTTTCGCGACCAGAATAATCCTTCAAGTAATGACGAAATTCTGCCAAAAATTCTGGATCATCCTTGTACTTGTCAAATGTCACTTCCAACTCATCCAACAAAGCCTGAATCGGCTCCGGTACAAAACTACCACCAAATTGTCCAAAATAACCTTTAGTTGTCATAAAATTTTTCCTCTTTCAGTATTAATTTAAAGATATGAAAAAAGCCCACACACAGAATCCACTTCCGTGTGAGGGCGTTGGTAACGCGGTGCCACCTCAATTATAAAGGGACTATCCCCCTTTACATCTCTGCCTTGTCTAACAACAAGTTGCACTGTAAGGTGTGCGCACCGAATTTTCATTGTTTCAAATTCATTTTTAAAATCAGCCCACTTTCACTACTTCCAACCACCTGTTCACAATCACCACAGGCTCCCTGAAGATCAAAAATAGTTACTTTTCTGATTTGTTGAGAATATTATATGCTATTGTCCGCTTTTTGTCAAGATTTTTTTATGATTTTTTTCCTGATCCGAGGATTTCTTCGGAAATTCTCACCAAAGTCTTAACGATATAATCAACTTCTTCATCGCTTAATTTTGTATGAAGTGGAAGCGTAATTTCATTTTCAAAGAAGGCATAGGCTCTTGGATAATCTGCCATATCGAAACCAAGATTCTTATAGGCTGTCAAGAGAGGAAGCGGTTTATAGTGTACATTACTTGCAATTCCTGCTTTAGCCAATTCTTGGATGATGAGGTTGCGTTCTTCTAAACTTGCACCTTCTACATGAGTGATGTAGAGGTGGCGTGAAGCTTCGACAGTATCAGTCTTGTGTGCCAGTGGGTGAATACGAGTACCCGCAAAACCACGATCATAGCGGTCCACGATGTCCTTACGACGTTGTAGCAAAGCTGGGTAACGATCCAATTGTACCAAACCAATCGAAGCCATGATATCCGTCATGTTGCACTTGTAGGCTGGTGTAACGATATCGTATTCCCATGAACCCAATTGCATTTTGGCAAGGGCGTCTTTGGTTTGACCATGAAGGGAAAGGATTTGGAATTCCTTGTACATCTCTTCATCGTCAATCGCTGGATTGGCTTTCCACGTCGCACTTCCTCCCTCAGCCGTTGTAAAGTTCTTAACGGCATGGAATGAGAAGGAAGTAAAGTCAGCGATCGAACCAGCTGGTTGCCCTTTGTATGTAGATCCTAAAGCATGGGCACTATCAGAGACAATCACGATACGGTTAAAGGCCTTTTGCCACTTGCTTGAAGCGGTAAAGAGATCACGTTTTTTCTCCACAACTTGGAACAAACGATCATAGTCGCAAACAATCCCTGCAAGCTCAACCGGAATAATCACCTTAGTTTTCTCAGTAATAGCTTGCTCAAGCAAGTCATAGTCCATTTCAAAAGTATCTGCTTGGATATCCACCATGACAGGTGTTGCTCCCACGTGAGTGATGACACTACATGAAGCTGTATAGGTCATGGCTGGAACGATGACTTCATCACCAGGTCCCACTTCCAAAACACGCAAAATCAACTCAAGAGCGGCAGTCGCAGAGTTGAGGCAGACAGTCTTTGGTGTCTGTGTGTATTGGGACAAACGACGCTCCAGTTCTTTTGTCTTCGGACCTGTTGTGATCCAACCAGAACGAAGGGTATCCGCTACTTCAGCAATTTCAGCTTCTGTAATATCGGGTGGTGAAAATGGAATATTGTAATTTGGCATTGATTTGCTCCTTTTATCTGTACTCATTTTCTCATGACTACTTTATTTTAGCACTTCAAACACGGTTTGAAACATGATTTTGATGTCTCCAAGGAAACTAAACTCTCGGAGATAGGCGAGATTATAACGCATCTTTTCAGGAAGGACGTGTTCGACATAGGCTTGGTCAACTGACAGACCTTTCTCCGTCATTTGACTGATGATGGTGTCCTCATCCTTGTAATTGATGCTGGCTGGAGAGGTAATCCCTGCTGGCAAGAGCAAGGTCGCCATCATTTCAGGACTATACTGCTCCGTGTAGCGTGGCACTTCAGGTCTCGTACCAACAAAGGACATCTCACCTTTAAGGACATTGACCAACTGAGGTAGTTCGTCCAAACGCACACGGCGAATGAAATTTCCCACTTTGGTAATGCGGCTATCGTTAGCAGAAGTCACCAGGCTTCCTTTTTTATCCGCATCTGTTACCATAGTACGGAACTTCCAAATCTTGAACGGACGGTTGTACTGGGTCACGCGCTCTTGCTTGTATATGACAGGTCCCTTGCTATCCAACTTGATCCAAATGCTCAAGATAAGAAAGACGGGAGAAGTCAAAAGTAGCAAAAACAGGGCCAGAACCCAATCCAGGCAACGCTTGAAAATCAGCGAACCCTTCCTTTTAGAGACAAGCTGGTAGTAAGACTCAACCTCGCTTGATTGCATTTCCACGGGCAAGTCTTCCCATTTCAGCATGCTGTTTCTCCTTTGTTTTTATTATACTATTTGTCAACATTTTTCATTATACCACAAAATGGAAAAGGCGGTGCAAGAAATCTGTGATTTGAAGAATTTCCTGCTTATACTCAATGAAAATCAAACTAGGAGGCTAGCCACAGGCTGCTCAAAGTACAGCTTTGAGGTTGCAAATAAAGCTGACATGGTCTGAAGAGATTTTCAAATAGTATTAGGACATGGCCCCAGCCTGCAAGCTATACATCTTGTGATAGGTTCCTCCCAAGACCAAGAGTTCCTCATGGGTTCCACTCTCAATAATGCGTCCCTTATCCAAGACATAGATGCAATTGGCGTCCTGAATGGTCGAAAGTCGGTGGGCGATAGCAATGGTCGTCCTCCCCTGTCTCATCTTAGCTAGGGAATCTTGAACCAAACTTTCTGTTTCAGAGTCAATATTGGCTGTCGCTTCATCCAAAATCAGGATTTTAGGCTGACTGGCGACTGTTCTGGCAAAGGCAAGAAGCTGGCGTTGACCAGTAGAAAAGCTCGAACCACGCTCGGAAACAGGTGCATCATAACCCTGCGGAAGGTCCTGAATAAAGGAATCTGCATCGACAAAGGCAGCCGCAGCCTGAATCTCTTCATCACTAAGATCTTGATACATGGCAACATTGGACTTGATAGTCCCATGATAGAGGAAGGGTTCCTGCAAGACTAGCCCGATATTTTTTCTCAACTCTTCCTGACTGTAGTCTCTAATATCCACACCATCCAAGAGAACGCGGCCTGACTGAAATTCATAAAAACGCATGAGGACATTGATAATCGAAGATTTCCCAGAACCTGTATGACCTACAAAGGCAATGGTTTCTCCCTTCTTAACCGAAAAGGAAATGTCATCCAGAATTGGATGTTTGCCATCATATGAGAAACACACATGTTCAAAACGGATATTCCCCTCTTGGACTTTGGCTTGCCCATTTTCTTGAAGAGGCTCATAGGTTGTCTCGTCAATCAAGGCAAAGACACGCCCTGCAGAAACCATAGACGTTTGAAGAGTTGAAAAGTTTTGCGTCACTTCAATCAGAGGGTCAAAGAGGCGATTGATGTACTGGATAAAGGCATACATGGTTCCGGCTGTTATCCCAATAGAAAGACCACGGTAGCCAAAGTATGCCATCAAGATGGCGTAGCCTAGAAGTTTCAGCAAACTCATGGCAGGGCGCAAAAAGAGGGCATCCAAGGCTACAGATCGGTTGGCATAGACCAAGTGTTCTTGGTTGATTTCATCAAATTCTGCCTGCAGGCGCTTCTCTTGATTAAAGGCCTGGATAATCCTGATTCCCTCGATATTCTCTGCCAGCTTGCTATTGATATCCGACAAGAGACTTCTGGTTTTTTCGATGATTTTCACTGATTTTTTCCGATAGAGATTAACTAAAAGGAAAATCAAGGGAAGAAAGAGCAAGACTAAAGCTGTCAAACGAAAATCCAGCACCAACATGGTATAGAGGGTTGTCAGAAAGATGAAAACTGCTGAGATAAAGCTGGATAAAATCCCAGAAAACATGTCACTGATGGTCTCGGTGTCATTTGTCAAACGAGAGACGATGGAACCTGCTGGCGTCTTGTCAAAGTAAGACATGCCCAGTTTCTCCATATTGGCAAAAGCATCGCGGCGAATATCTCTAACAATACTGTAGGACACCCGCGCAAAGAGAAGATTGCCGACATACTGAACCAGAGTTTGCAGGATATAAAGACCATAGTAGGCCAGTAAAACGGTAACAGCGATTTGGTTAAGATTGCTGAGATACTGGTCGATAAAGTGGGAGGCCACAAGGGGAATGACACTTTTAATGACCGTCGTCGCTAGGAGAAAACTGAGTGCCAAAAAGGTCAGGAGGCCGTAAGGCTTGAGATAGGACATCAAGCGCTTCAATACAGTCCATTGTTCTTTCTTATTCTGCATCTTCTTCTCCTTTCATTTCCAACTGCTGAGACTGGTAGGTTTGAGCATACCAGTCATTCAGGGCTAGCAAGTCTTCGTGCGTTCCCTGTTCGATAATCTGCCCATTTTGCAGAACCAGAATCAAATCTGCATGGACAACTGCACTGAGACGATGGGCAGTGATAATGGTTGTCTTATCCTTCCGCGTTTCCTTGAGGTTGTCGATAATCGCATACTCTGTCTTGGCATCCACGGCGGACAAGGAATCATCTAAAATTAAGATATCAGGATCTAAAATCATAGCTCGACTCATAGCCAGACGTTGCTTTTGACCACCAGATAAACTGACTCCTTTTTCACCAATCAATGTATCAAATCCCTGAGGCATGGCTACAATGTCTTGGTATACTTGAGCCAGCTTAGTCGCTTCCTCGACTGCTGAAAGGGGCAAATTAGGATTGCCAAAGCGGATATTGTCTAAGATAGAGGTTGCAAAAAGAAACTGATCCTGAGGAACATAGCCCATGAGGCTACGAAGGTCTGTCAGACGATAGTCCCGAATATCATGACCGTTTAGGTAAATAGCTCCCTTATCCACATCATATTCACGCAAGAGAAGTTTAATCAAGGACGTTTTCCCAGATCCTGTCTGCCCGACCAGGCCTAGGGTTTGCCCTTTTTCCAGACTAAAGTGAATATCCGTCAGTGTTTCCTCATTTTCAAAGGCAAAGCTATCAATATCGTACTCCAAACGTCCATTTTCAATACTGTCCAGAGGAAACTCGGGGTCTTGAACAGATGATTCCTGAGACAAAAGATCCTCAATCCGCTGGTAGGACACCTTCCCCCTCTGAGTAATATTAAAGAGAAAACCGATAGCCATTAGAGGCCAGACCAGCATGTCCAAGTAGCTGATAAAGGTAACCAGATTTCCAACTGTAATCTGCCCCTTCTGAACCATCAAAGAGCCGACCAAAAGGGTTAGGACATAGGACGAGCCAACAAACAAGAGAACCATAGGATCAAAGAGACTATCGTATTTCATGGTTTGGAGATTCTTTCGGAAGGTCAATTCATTGACCGCCTGAAAGGACTCAAGCTCATCCGCCTGATACCCGAAAGACTTGGTCACTTTGATACCTGATACAGACTCCTGTACCTTGTTATTGAGTTCGGAAAAGGCAGCTTGAGATTCGCCAAAGGCCTTGTGGGTCTTTCTCCCTAGACGACTGGTCGCATAAGCCATGAAAGGCAAGGGCAAAATGGCAACCAAGGTCATTTGCCAAGAAATGCTAAAAAGCATGGTTAGCAAAGTCACCAGAGCCGTGATGGAAGCATCCACTGCTGACATGACTCCTCCACCTGCGAGACGAGTTAAGGCGTTGATATCATTGGTAGCGTGTGCCATCAAGTCCCCCGTACGATAGGTCTGATAAAAGGCTGGCGACATTTTAGTAAAATGCTCAAACAAGCGAGACCGCATAATCTGCCCCAGACGATAGGAAGTTCCAAGAATATACATGCGCCAAACATAGCGCAGATAGTACATCCCAAAGGCTGCCAGCAGTAGATAAAATAGATTAAGAAGGAGGTCCTGCTGGGTTAATTGCCCCCCAGTAATGGCATCAATCACCCGTCCCATGACCATGGGGGGTATGAGATTGAGGACGGAAACCAAGACCAAAGCAAGAATCCCGACTAGATAACGGCGCTTTTCTAACTTGAAAAACCACCAGAGTTTTTGAATAATGGACATAAAATCCCTTTCTGATTGCAAATGGAAACCTGAGGCCAAGACTCAATGAAAATCAAAGAGCAAACTAGCCGCAGGCTGCTCAAAGCACTGCTTTGAGGTTGTAGATAGAACTGACGAAGTCAGTAACCTACATACGGCAAAGCGACGTTGACGCAGTTTGAATTTGATTTTTGAAGAGTACAAGACCCCAGGTTTTTCTTATTCATAAGTTACGACTGAGACGACACCCTTGTCATACTCAGCGATAAAGATATTGGCAACATTGTCATACCCTTGTTTACTGAGGTTATCAAGTAACCATTCTTCGCTGCGACCAATGGTCTCTAAAATTTCGACTTGGATAACACCGTCTGTGACAACAGGATACTTGGGGTTCTCATCTCCCATTTGGACTACGATGAGTTGACCGTTTTGCTCCTGCATAGCGCGTTTGACCTGTTTCATTTGGAAAATTCCCTGACTACGGAGCTTAAGTGCTACGTCCGCTGCTGATAAACCAACCGAACGGCAGGCTTCTGGATCAATCTTCCCATTTTTGATGAGCAGAGTTGGCTTCCCATCAATCAAACGTTTCACAAAGTGAACATTATTGTTCAGCCATTTGAGAGTCAAGACCAGAATGGTCCACATAATCAGGATAACTGCATACTGAAGGATACTGATGGCACTATTGTAAATCACCCCACCGATGATACCCCCGAGTACATAGTTCTGAATTTGGTCTATCGCTGAGTTAGGCGCTAGGTTACCCTTTCCTGTCACATTGATTACAAAAACCAGAGAAAAGAGACCCAAGGCTAGTTTGATTAAAATTTCGATATAATTGAGTGTCATTTGTTCACCTCCACCAGTTCAATTGCATCTGTTTTATACAATTCGACTTTCTCTAGCAGGTACTTGTCTGGCTCACTTCCGTTCAAGGCACGGTAATAGCGATCTCCGACCTTGATAAGTGCGCCATCAGTGTCGGCAGAAGTATTGACATAAACCTCTGACTTGTCTACTCCCAATTCTTTGGAAACAAGCTCGATGAAATGAAGTGAAGCTTGAAATTTATTATTAGATACTTGATTGTTTTGATAAGTCGTGATGCTGACCAAAAGGAGAGCTAATAAGGTCAAAGCTGAAATCATGACCAACTCACGAAACTTGGTTCCCTTTTTATCATGATAAGCCTTAAAAGCCAAAAATCCTGTCACAGCTAATAAAACAATCCCTAAACCAATCATGATGCCATTTTGCTGACCGATTTGGCTGAGGACATAGTCATAAGAATAGAATTTCATGTATTTTCACTCCCTTTCATAAAATCATTCTTAATTATAAACGAAAGAGGGTGATTTTTCAAACCATACGTTGGGGAAATGCGCCTTTTTTTGGTATAATATAGTCTATAATCTGAATGAAAAAGGTAACTTTATGAAACTCATCTCATGGAATATTGATTCCCTCAATGCAGCCCTAACGAGCGACTCTGCTCGCGCCAAACTGTCACAGGAAGTCCTACAAACCTTGGTAGCCGAAAATGCTGATATTATCGCTATTCAGGAAACCAAGCTTTCTGCAAAAGGGCCTACAAAAAAACACTTGGAAATTTTAGAAGAACTCTTCCCAGGTTATGAAAACACTTGGCGTTCCTCTCAAGAACCTGCTCGCAAAGGCTATGCTGGAACCATGTTCCTTTATAAGAAAGAACTCACACCAACAATCAGCTTCCCAGAAATCGGAGCTCCTTCTACCATGGATTTGGAAGGCCGCATCATCACCTTGGAATTTGATACATTTTTCGTGAGCCAAGTATACACTCCAAACGCTGGCGACGGTCTCAAACGCTTGGAAGAACGCCAAGTCTGGGATGTCAAATATGCTGAGTATTTGGCGCAACTAGACAAAGAAAAACCAGTCCTTGCGACGGGTGACTACAACGTGGCCCACAAGGAAATCGACCTTGCAAATCCTGCCAGCAATCGCCGTTCACCTGGTTTTACAGACGAGGAGCGTGCTGGATTTACCAACCTCTTGGCAACTGGGTTTACTGACACCTTCCGCCACATTCACGGCGATGTCCCAGAGCACTACACTTGGTGGGCGCAACGCAGCAAGACTTCTAAAATCAACAATACAGGCTGGAGAATCGACTACTGGCTCACTAGCAACCGCGTGGCTGACAAGGTGACCAAGTCTGACATGATTGACTCGGGTGCGCGTCAAGACCATACGCCGATTGTATTGGAAATTGAACTCTAAGGAGAAAGCTAATGGACTATCAAGCTGTCATTCCTGAATTTGTAGTATCTGACCTCGAAAAGTCACGCCACTTCTACTGCGACTTACTGGGATTTTCTGTCGAATACGAGCGTCCAGAGGAGAAATTTCTCTTCCTCTCGCTTGAAGACTGCCAACTTATGCTAGAAGAAGGCAGCACAGAAGAATTAGCCCAACTAACCTATCCTTTCGGGCGCGGTGTCAATATTTCCTTTGGCATTGAAGATGTCCCTCAGCTCCACCAAAAACTGCTAGAAGCTGACTATCCTATTTATCGTCCGCTGACCAAAAGAGAATTTCGAGTGGGAGATAGCTTTATTTACCCTCATGAATTTGCAGTTTTGGATCCAGATGGTTATTTTCTAAGATTTAGCGAATAGAATAATCGAAGTCTACAATACTATCTAGCATTGCAGCCTTTTATTCGTTCGTTTTTATGATCTATTTACTAACAAAATATTTGATTTATAAAGCTAATTGGTGTAAAATATAAACATTGGCAGTAGCCTGTTTAAAATTGAATATCATTTTACTTGTTTATGTCGTGAATTGGCACGACGTTTCTACAAGGTGCCGGAACACCTAACAATGAGTATGTCAGCTGAAGGTATGGTTTTGGCCATACCTATTTTGAGGACTTACTTAGGGGATTAAGTAGGTCCTTTTTGAATATTTTTATTAAAGTACGCCTTTAAGTGTAAACTAAATATTTTTAATATTTCCCTTAATTAGTGCGGACGGGAGCAACTTCCTTCGGAATTTCATCCCTAATTTTTGAGCCAAAAGTCTCAAAAATCCCGTCATAGACAATAACAAGATTATTGTCTATGATACCACTACGGCGGGAAATATTTGATAAAACTCGCTTCGCTCGTACTAGTTTTATCAAATACATAGTACTAGCAAACTGGTTCACTATAGAAACAGTTAACCAACAAGTAAACTGACTTTTAGACTTTAGGAGGTCTTATGAAATTATTAGAAGAGCGCATCCTCGAGGATGGGCATATCTTGGGTGACAACATCCTCAAGGTGGATTCTTTTTTAACCCACCAAGTTGACTTTAGCTTAATGCGAGAGATTGGTAAGATTTTTGCGGAAAAATTCGCTGCTGCTGGCATTACCAAGGTCGTGACCATTGAAGCGTCAGGCATTGCCCCAGCCGTTTTTACAGCTGAAGCCTTAAATGTGCCCATGATTTTCGCCAAGAAAGCTAAAAACATCACCATGAATGAAGGAATCTTAACTGCTGAGGTCTACTCCTTTACCAAGCAGGTGACCAGCACCGTTTCCATCGCTGGAAAATTCCTCTCACCAGAGGACAAAATCTTGATTATCGATGATTTCCTTGCTAATGGCCAAGCAGCCAAAGGCTTGATCCAAATCATCGAACAAGCTGGAGCAAAAGTTGAAGCGATTGGTATCGTAATTGAAAAATCCTTCCAAGATGGTCGTGATTTGCTTGAAAAAGCAGGCTATCCCGTCCTATCACTTGCTCGTTTGGATCGTTTTGAAAATGGTCAGGTCGTATTTAAGGAGGCAGATCTCTAATGCAAACTCAAGAAAAACATTCGCAAGCAGCCGTTCTTGGCTTGCAGCACTTACTAGCCATGTACTCAGGATCCATCCTGGTCCCCATCATGATTGCGACAGCCCTTGGCTATTCAGCTGAACAGTTGACCTATCTTATCTCCACAGATATCTTCATGTGTGGGGTGGCCACCTTCCTTCAACTCCAACTCAACAAATACTTTGGGATTGGACTACCAGTCGTTCTCGGAGTTGCCTTCCAATCCGTCGCTCCCTTGATTATGATTGGGCAAAGTCATGGTAGTGGTGCTATGTTTGGTGCCCTTATCGTTTCTGGAATTTATGTGGTTCTGATTTCAGGTGTTTTCTCAAAAGTAGCCAATCTCTTCCCATCTATCGTTACAGGATCTGTCATTACCACGATTGGATTGACCCTGATTCCTGTCGCTATTGGAAATATGGGAAATAACGTTCCAGAGCCAACTGGTCAAAGTCTCTTGCTTGCTGCAATCACTGTTTTGATTATCCTCTTGATCAACATCTTTACCAAAGGATTTATCAAGTCGATTTCGATTTTGATTGGGTTGGTCGTTGGAACTGCCATTGCTGCTACTATGGGCTTGGTTGACTTCTCTCCTGTGGCTGCAGCACCGCTAGTCCATGTTCCTACTCCCCTCTACTTTGGGGTGCCAACCTTTGAAATCTCATCTATTGTCATGATGTGTATCATTGCAACGGTGTCTATGGTTGAATCCACTGGTGTTTACCTGGCCTTGTCTGATATTACCAATGACCCGATCGACAGCACGCGCCTTCGCAACGGTTACCGCGCAGAAGGTCTGGCCGTACTTCTCGGAGGAATTTTTAACACCTTCCCTTATACAGGATTTTCACAAAACGTTGGTTTGGTTAAATTGTCAGGTATCAAGACCCGTCTGCCAATCTACTACGCAGCTGGTTTCCTAGTCCTCCTTGGACTCCTTCCTAAGTTTGGTGCCCTCGCCCAAATCATTCCGAGCCCTGTTCTTGGAGGTGCCATGCTGGTGATGTTTGGTTTTGTTTCCCTTCAAGGGATGCAAATCCTCGCCCGCGTTGACTTTGCTAACAATGAACACAACTTCCTTATCGCAGCTGTATCCATCGCTGCAGGTGTCGGACTCAACAATAGCAATCTCTTTGTCAGCATGCCGACAGCCTTCCAAATGTTCTTCTCAAACGGAATCGTCGTAGCCAGCCTACTAGCCATTGTACTCAATGCAGTATTAAACCGGAAAAAGAAATAAGAAAAAGAGGTGTGAGCCTCTTTTTTGTTTCTCTATATCCTTACCTGTCTATCTTCTGACCGCTGGCCTGTGACAAACATGGTGAAGGTTGCCTTGCAGACATTTCTGCCATCTTGATTGGTAATATCCACATCCACCACACAGGTTGTGCGACCTTGATGGACACATTCTCCTTTAATGGTCAGCACATCGTCGAGTTTTCCTGCCTTGAGGTAGTTGATAGAGGACTGGAGTGTCACTCCATCAAGTCCAAGCGAGATAACTACCAAACCACTAATCTGGTCACAAAGGGTGAAGAGATAGCCACCATGGGCATTGCCATAGTAATTGAGCGACGAGTCCACCACTTTCGTCGTCACCACAACATGACCATCTCTCATTTGTTCTATTTCGTAATTTTCAAAGGCAGATATAGCGTCAAAATGAAAATCTTTCATCGTTTCCTCCTGATATTTCAAACGACACTATGATACTACTTTTTATAGGACTGTGCAAGGAGAAAGCTCCTAGTCTGGCAAAATTCCAACCTGCTCTACAAAGCGCATAAATGCTGCCTGTCCCCGCTCCGTTTGCTTGTAAACTCCTGCATCCTCAAGTACACGCGCAAAGATAGCACCCACAGAGTCCTTGACGATTTCAAGGGCTTTTTCTTTATATGCTAGTTCTGGATATTGAGCTTTGAGCTGGTCTGCCCATTCCTGATGATAGTCGGCAACTATATCACCATCTCCCACAAGGTAGCTAGCGACTTGCTCCACTTCTGCTTTCAAACGAGGTGGTAAGATAGCCAATCCCATGACCTCGATCAAGCCAATATTTTCCTTCTTGATATGTTGAACATCCTTGTGGGGATGATAGATGCCGTCAGGATGCTCTAGAGAGGTTTGATTGTCCCGCAAGACCAAATCCAACTCAAACTGTCCATCACGCTTACGCGCAATGGGTGTGATGGTGTGATGCGGTATTCCGTCTGTCTCTGCCAAAATCTGCACTGCAGGGTCTGAATACTGGCGCCATTTCTGTAAAATCTTGTCACCCAAGCTGATCAAATCTTCTTTTGAATCCGAGGTCAAACGTAGCACTGACATAGGCCACTTGACAATCCCAGCCTTGACCTGATCAAAACCAGCAAAACAGAAAGTCTTTTGCAAGGGAGCCAATTCCATAGGGAATACGTGACGGCCTCCCTGATAGTGATCATGAGTCAGAATAGAGCCTCCCACAATCGGCAGGTCGGCATTTGAGCCCGCAAAATAGCCTGGAAACTGGTCTACGATAGCCAGCAGGCGCTCAAAACTGAGACGGCTGATAGCCATGGGACGGTGCTGGCCGTCTAAGAAAATACAGTGCTCATTAAAATAAGCATAGGGCGAATACTGGAAGCCCCACTCCTGACCCGCCATTTCAAAACGGATAATACGGTGATTGCTACGAGCTGGGTGGTTAACCCGACCATGGTAGCCTTCGTTCTCTGGACAAAGCTGACACTGGGGATAATTGCTAGCTTGCACCAACTTGGCTGCCGCAATCTCCTTTGGATCCTTTTCAGGCTTAGAGAGGTTGATGGTAATCTCAAGCTCTCCGTAATCAGACGGTACACGATAAGCAATATTTTTAGCAATGGCCTTGAGTTTGATGTAGTCATTCTTCTGGCTAAGTTGGTAAAAGTCCGCAATTGCCTGCTCAGGAGATTGGGCATAGGTTGCCCAGAAGTCACGATTGACCTGACTTGGACAAGGGGTTACCAAGTCCATTAGTTCAGCACCGAGGATTTCACGCGTAGCCTGACTATCCTCAATCGTCTCTAATCGAACCGCTTCCTCAACCAACTGGTCTTTGAGGTCAATCAATTTATCCAGATTGGTATCAACTCCTAAAACACCATCTCCCACTCGTGCCAAAACACGATTGGTTAGGTAGATTCGATCCATTTCCTCAAAAGCACTTTCAGCAATAACATGTGTTACAAATTTATCTACTAAGGTCACTATAAAGCCTCCTTTTAACTAGTCAAGGACGCGAGTGCCACCTGCAACTTCAGCGATATAGAAGCTTGGAGCATATCCAACGACTTCCTCGTAATGCTTGCCAACAGCTGCTTTAAAAGCCTCAACGGCATCTTTTCGCACCAAGGCAATGGCACATCCACCAAATCCTGCCCCTGTCATACGAGCACCAAGAACACCTTCCTGAGCCCAAGCAGTATGAACGAGGGTATCCAATTCCAAGCCAGTTACTTCATAGTCATGTTCTAGAGAAACGTGAGAAGCATTCATCAAGCGACCAAATGTTTCCAAATCACCTGCTTGAAGAGCTGCTTGTGCTTTGAGGGTACGTTGGTTTTCAAGCACAGCATGGCGAGCACGTTTCAAACGATTTTCGTCTTTAATCAGATAGCTGTATTGGTCAAAAGCCCACTCATCCAACTCACCCAAGGTCTGAATATCCAAGGCAGCTTGCAATTCTTCCACAGCTTTTTCACACTCAGCACGACGTTCATTGTACTTAGAGTCCGCCAGTTCACGACGTTTGTTGGTGTTCATGATAACAACGACATTGTCCTTCAAATCAAGTGGCACCAAGTCGTATTCTAACGTATTGGTATCCAGGTAAATGGCCCGTTGGTCAGCTCCCATACCGATAGCAAACTGGTCCATGATACCAGAGTTGACTCCGATAAAGTTATTTTCCGTTTGTTTTCCGATTTTAACCAAATCCAAACGGTCTAGTTTTAAACCAAAGAGATGCTCTGCCACAACCCCCGTCAAAAGTTCCAAGGATGCCGATGAAGACAAACCAGCACCATTTGGGATATTCCCAAAGACATAAAAATCAAACCCTTTGTCAATCACATGTCCAGCTTCTTGCAAGAAATGAAGAACCCCTTTTGGATAGTTGGTCCAGCTGTGCTCTTTTTCAAATTTGAGATCAGCAAGAGGCACTTCGATGATACCCTTGTCCTCAAAGTTTGCTGAGTAGAAACGCAAAACTTGGTCATCACGCTTGCGAGCTGCACCGTAAGTTCCCAAGGAAATAGCCGCTGGAAAAACGTGCCCGCCGTTGTAGTCCGTGTGTTCACCAATCAGATTGATACGACCTGGTGAAAAAAAAGTTTGGTCTGCTTCTTGACCAAAAACGGCAAGAAAGTCTTTGCGAAGGGCTTCAGTAGTAAGATGTTGTGTCATATAAATTCTCCTTTGACTGTCGTTAAGTCACCTTAACGTGTAATCGTTTTCTTCTATTGTATCCAAGGGATTTACCAAGGTCAATCCTTTTTACTAAACTTTTACTAAACTATCAGTAAAAAGCAGAAAAATATGATATACTAACCTAAAAGGAGGAGGATTTATGGCTACCTTAAAAGACATTGCACAGCTAGCCTCTGTCTCTATCGCGACCGTATCTCGTGTCCTCAACCGCGACCAGAGCCTATCTGTCACAGAAGAAACCAGACATCGTATTTTAACTGTCGCTGAAGAGCTGGGCTATACTAAGCACCTCAAGACAGGCGAATCCCACAAACCCAAGCAAAAGATTGCCATTATCCAATGGGTCAGCGAACAAGGGGAGTTGGACGACCTCTACTACTATCAGATTCGTCTCGGTATTGAAAAAAGGGCCCAAGAGTTGGACTATGACATCTTGCGCTATTTTAATGACCATCCTTTTACACTGAGCGAGGAAGTGATTGGCATTCTCTGCATCGGAAAATTTAGCCGTGCTCAGATTGCTGCCTTTGAAGAATACCAAAAACCTTTAGTCTTTTTAGACAGCGATACCCTCTCACTAGGTCATACCTGTATTATCACTGACTTTTACACTGCTGTAAAACAAGTTGTCGATCACTTCCTCAGTCAAGGGCTTGATCGCATCGGGATTCTCACTGGCCTTGAAGAAACCACCGACCAAGAAGAAATCATCCAGGATAAGCGGCTAAAAAATTTCAAAGACATTACCCAAGCAAATGGAATCTACCATGAAGAACTGGTCTTTCAGGGGAGCTTTACTGCCCAGTCTGGCTATGACTTGATGAAGGAAGCCATTCACAAGCTAGGAGAACAACTCCCACCAGCCTTTTTCGCAGCCAGCGATAGTTTAGCCATCGGTGCCCTTCGTGCCCTTCAAGAAGCTGGAATCAGCCTACCAGACCGCGTCAGTCTCATTTCTTTTAACGACACTAGCCTGACCAAGCAGGTCTATCCTCCCCTCTCCAGTATCACTGTCTATACCGAGGAAATGGGCCGAGCAGGCATGGATATTCTTAACAAGGAAGTTCTCCACGGTCGCAAAATCCCTAGCCTAACCATGCTAGGCACCAGACTGACTTTGAGAGAAAGTACGAGGAATGAATAGGATAACAAAACGACCTCTAGCGAGATCGTTTTTCTAATGATGATGCCCATGCTTCTGCTCTAACTCTCTCACCCTCCGCTTATGTTGCGCATGATTGCTTTGACTGCTATCCACTTCGATAGTAATATTCTGCACGCCTCTTTCTTCTAAACATTGACGCACCACTTCTTTGGTCTCAATCATCTGCTCCCAGTCCTTGATACAAATGTGGACAACAGCATTGTTCTCTAGACCGTCCATGGACCAAATGCTAAGTTGATTGACACTGTTGACATTGGGTAGAGCCTCTATATCCTTTTCCAAATCACTTGTCTCGACTCCTTCTGGCACAGCATCTAGGAAAATCTTGAGTGCGCTCCAAAAGCGAGGAACAGCTTTTGTTAGAATAAAGATAGAAATAACAAGTGATAAGAGCGGATCGAGGATATACCAATCTGTAAATCGGAGGATAATGGCCATTAGAATGACAGCTAGCCAACCAAGGGTGTCTTCCAAAAAATGCAAGCTAAGAATAGACTCGTTCTTTGTCTTTCCTTTACGAACTACCAGACTAGCTAGTACATTAATAGCTACTGCAATGATTCCCAGCCAGAGGATCCCTTCCTCATTAACGGGTTGCGGGTGAGCGATCTTTGTGATATTTTCCAAGATCACTAGGACAGACCCTATCATAAGAATCACAGCCGTTAGCATGGCTCCTAAAAGGCTAAAACGTTTGTAACCCAAGGTGTACTGCCTATCTTCTTCACGATTGGAGATTGTTTCTAGAAGGGCTGATATACCAATGGCCATAGCATCTCCCAAGTCATGAACAGAATCAGCAAGAACTGCACTCGAACCAAAGATTCCTCCTGCGATAAACTCGACTATCGCATAGCTTAAATTTAAGAAAAAAGCTAACCAGATAGATGTTTTAGAACTCATTTCTCTCCCTCCTTTGGTATAATGGGTATATACATACTTCTTTCATTTGTATTATCTAATAAAATCCAAAGAAAGGATAGAAGCAAACTGTCAGTCCTGTTCAGTTCTGAACAGTTTGTCTCAAGTGTCTATATGCCAAAAAGAGACCGTCGTGTCAGCAAGACTAAAAAAGCCATCTATCAAGCTTTTTTACAACTTTTGAACGACAAAGGCTATGATGCCACTACTGTTCAGGATATCATTGACCTAGCGGATGTTGGACGTTCTACTTTTTACTGTCACTATGAAAGCAAGGAACTCCTTTTAGATGAGCTCTGTCGCTACCTCTTTCATCATCTCTTTGAAAGAGAAGGACACCTTACTACCGAGAACTACCTCGCACATATCTTTTTACATTTTCAGAAAAACCAGGACCATGTCACCAGTCTCCTTTTTTCCAAAAACGACTACTTCCTCCGCCAACTACACAAGGAACTCGAACACCACGTTTATCCCATGGTGGCGGATGACTTGCAAGAGGCCTATCCAAACATTCCGGCCTCCTACCTCCAGCATTTTGTTGTAACGAACTTTATCGAGACCCTAACTTGGTGGCTAAAACAAGGAAAATCTTATACCGAAAACCAAGTGGTGAGATTTTACCTTGATGTGATGGAGATGACCTCTCCAACTCCACTTGATAACTAAGCCTGTAACTCAGAAAGGAACCAACTATGTTAACTTCGATAATTCTAGGAATACTAACAATCGTACTAGCTCTCGCTTTCTCATTGCTTCACCTTGCTGCTGCTTTTTCAGCTATGAAACAAAAGAACTACAGTCTGGGAAACACGTGCATCTTGGTCGGCAGTTGCCTCACCTCTCTGGCTCTAGCCATCTTTTACTTCGTTCCAGTTGCAACCATTCTTCTATGGATTGTGGGCTCGAGTATCGTCTGCTATGGAGCCTACTGGAACGGCCAACAGAAAGAAAAACAACATATATCGCACCACATCGTTCGTATAACGAGTGCTATTGTCATTACGGTATTATTCATTTTGCTCTAATACAAAAAAGGATCATCTGAACCTTTTTTACTTTTTTAAGAGCTTTTTGCTACCTTGCTCCACTGATACCACCCAACTAGACTATTGATGAGATAAATTAGGTATTTCCCTTGGATTTTCAATCTTTCTCCCCACCAGAGATAGATTGAAAAGACATTGGTAGCTGCCCAGAATATCCATTGTTCACGGTAAACAGCTGTCATGAGGATTTTCCCTACACCATTGGTCGCATCAGTGATAGAATCACGATAGGGACGATTAGCTCCGATAGACTGATAAATAAACCCAAAGGCCAACCACCAAAGAACACTAATAGAAAGATACTTTGTCCAACCCTTGCCGTCTAGTTTACGTGCGACAAACTCTTGTTGTTCTTTCTTAAACTGGGCTTGATAAATCCAAACCAAGAGACCAATTGGCTGCATAATTGTAAAATAGAGAGTTGTTAAAACCTCACCATAGAAGCCTTTTTGAAGGGCAAGCACCAGATAAATGATGGAATTAATCAAACCAAATAGGTAGTTACTAGCACGACCTTCAGCTTCTCAAAGAGCAGAAAAAAGGTTAGTAAGGCTTGAGAGATGAATCATTTTAAAGGCAAATAATTCCAACAAGACGTCATCATTGTCGCTGTTGGTTATTACCTACGTTACAATCTGAGCTATCGTGAAGTTCAGGAATTGCTTTATGACCGTGGAATAAATGTTTGTCACACTACGATTTATCGGTGGGTTCAAGAATACAGTAAAATCCTCTATCATCTCTGGAAAAAGAAAAATAAACAGTCCTTCTATTCGTGGAAAATGGATGAAACCTATATCAAAATTAAGGGGCGTTGGCATTATCTCTATCGAGCGATTGATGCGGACGGTTTAACATTGGATATCTGGTTACGAAAGAAATGTCGAGCAGACGATAACAGCTATAAGTTAGAATATACCGCCTATCAAGAAGATAAAGCACGCAAAGCAGAAACCGAAGATAAGCTAGCTATTGAAGCAATGAAAAGCAAGTACACCACGCTATTGCTAGAAAATATGTTGCTAAGTCCGTTTGAAATGCAAGATACAAAAATCATGGCAGGATTGCAAGTCCATGTTTACCCCCTCTATGACGAACTGAAAGAATTAAGAGGGCTAAACAGTGTTAAAGACCACTTGTCTTATGTTGCCAGCAGACGTGAAGAATATTCTAAGCATAATATCGCACGCTACCTCAAAAAAGCCATTGAACAATATCTACCAACGGTTAAAAGGCAGGACTTAAACCATGAGTGAAGACTTAAAAACGATCAAAGAGCTGGCGGATGAGTTGAGTGTTACAAAACAAAATATTCAATATCACTACCAAAGGTTACCAAAAGAATTACAGCTTAAAAGTTCCAATGGGTCTAATCTAATAAATTCTAAAGCAGAAAAAATAATTTTAGGTAAAGTAGAAAGTAGTAGCAAATCAAATACCAAAGACCAACAAATAGAAAAACTAACTAATTTGTTAGACCAGTAACAACGATTAGCCTTGCAAGATAAAAAGTTGCTAGAAGAATACAAGGCGGAAAATGATAACTTAAAAGCCCTCAAAATGCCCTCACAGGAAACAGAATTCAAACACTTAGACAATCAATATAAAGATGAAGTGAACGCTCTTAAAGAGAAGTTGGAAAATTTACAGGAACAAATCAAAGATCAAAAAAGGATAGAAGAACAAGAAAAACCAATAAAATGGTGGGGACTATGGCGAAAATAGATGATTCAGTTAAAAAGAAAGTTCCAGAATTGCGATTTAAAGGATTCACGGATGAATGGGAACAGCGTAAGTTGGGAGACGAAGTTCGAATAGTGATGGGACAGTCTCCTAATTCAGAAAATTATACTGATGATCCTAATGGGCGCTAAAAATGCGAAGACCTATGAAGACCTATTTTGTATTAGTCAAACAAAAAATCCAAAAGAAATGGTATATGATTATGACCATGAAACAAAGTAAAATCAAACCGAGTGATCTGAGGAAGCACCCGATGATCATGAAACGTTATTAAACACAAAAGTCACCCATGTGAGTTCTTGCCAGAAGCTGAAGTTAATCCTTCAACCTGGAAAACCCGCAGAGGTGACTTTTTCTATACATCTCGATTTTTCTGGCAATAATCATTAACCGATAAATATGTCTGTGAATCACCCAGCGACTCCGCTATGTCCATAATCCGCGGTGGTAGTAATCCCACTCGCTGGACAAGTTCGTGATTGCTGAACAATTCCCGTGGACTGCCGGCGAAGCCAAACTTCCCGTGTTCCATAACATACACCGACTCAAACTCGGCGGCGACCCAATCCATGTCATGGGTGATGGTCACAACTTGGTGGCCCGAATCAGCCAACTGATGGAAAATTGCGGTCAACTTGCGCCGGCTTTCCCAATCAAGCGACATCATCGGCTCATCAAATAAATAAATCGCCGGATCCACTGCCAAAACTGTGGCAACGCTCAACAGCTTGCGTTCCGACAATGACAGGTCATATGGACTTTCAGCTGTTTTATCATCCAAGCCAACTCTTTTTAGAGCCGCTAAAGCCCGCCTCGTAATCGTGTCGTGGTCATCCATGACCTGCGCGACATTCCACTCCACCTCTCGTTGAACGGTCGGGTTGAAAAGCTGATCGTCAGGATTCTGAAAAGTAATCCCAACCTTCAGTAACTTTTCGACTGGTTTAAGATCATTAAAATTTTCTCCATCGATCTTAATCACACCGGTTTGTGGTGTCAGCAAACCCGTCAACAATTTGAAGAGCGTTGATTTGCTGGCACCATTTTGGCCGACAATCGCCACCATCGGATCGGCGAAGTGTTTGTCTTCAACATCCAAGCTAAAGGACCGTTCCGGATAAGTGAACGTCAGGTGGCTCAGTTCAATTGTGGACATAACGAACCTCCTTCAGATCAGCGTAATTCACCGGATACCGGCCATCAGCCAAGTGCCAATCCATTTTTTGAGCAAGTTGCTGGATTGTCGGGGCTGGAATCTGCCAGTCAGCTGCCAAATGATTAAACACCTCACCCGGCCTGCCCTGGGCTACCATTTGACCCTCGTGCAGCACCCACACAACGTCGGCGACTTCGCACAAATCGTCAATTTCACTGGTGACAATGAAGACAGTCGTCTCTTTGACTTGGCCCAGCCATTGGAAAAATTGCCGGCGGCCAAGGGGATCCATCTCACTGGTCGGATCATCCATAATCAAAACAGCCGGATTAGCCACAATCGCCGTGGCAATTGCCAACCGCTGGATCTGACCACCGGAAAGGCTCTCGGGACGCAAATTCAGCTGTTCAATCAGCCCCATTTGCGTTGCAACTTCTTCAACCCGTTTTTGAATCAGTCCTTCAGCCATTCCCTGATTAATCAAGTCAAAGGCGATTTCATCGGCAACCGTGTCTGCCAACCCGCTTAGTTGGCCAGCTGGATTTTGCAGTACAACTCCATTCATGGCATTATAAACGGGCTAATTGTCGGACACTCGCTGGCCAAACATGTGCCAATCGCCCTCAATCTCAGCAGACACAATTTTGGGAATGACCCCTGCCAGCACACGGCACAAAGTCGATTTGCCGGAGTGGCTATTCCCGATAATCCCAACCACCTGGCCGGTATGAACCTCCGCGTTAATCTGACGCAGTTGTGGTTGCTCAGTACCCGGATAACGGGTGGTCAAATTTTCAATTACAATCCGTTTATCTTCGTCCATATCTTCCACCCAATCAATAAAATTGCCAATCCAGTCAGACCAATGTGCAGCGTCCGCGACAGGCGATACACGCGCTGGGAGGTCCTGACAGTCCGGTTGAGATTATCAAAACCTCTCAGTTGGAGAGAAATCGACCGCGTCATCGATTGATCCAAGGTCTTAATCACCAATGGAATTAGAACCGGCAGGACTGACTTTAATTTCTGAATCAACGTTTTTTGCGGATTGGTTCCGCGAACTTTTTGTGCCTGCTGGATTTTCCGCATATTGCGCATCATTTCCGGCAAAATATAACACACCGACATCAGAACGTAGACGGTTTTATAAGACAATCCAGACAGTTCCAAATAGGCCGCGTTTTCTGAAATACTCGTGGTCACCATAAAAAAGCCACTGGTCAAAATAATCACCAATACTCGACAACCCAGAGTGGTGGCGTAAATCAGGCCTTCTTTGTAGAACGACACCCCAAGCACAGAAAAAGCACAGTTTGATTCCGACTGAAAAATAACCCTTGGATAATCAGCATGGTGCAAATCAGAAACAGGCTGAATCCCAGCGCCTTAAAGGTGGTAGAACTCAATTTGGAAAATAACAATAGCAGTGTTGCGACAAGAATTAATCCGGCCTGAAGCAATAAATTCATACTGGCAAAGCTCAACAACGTCATGTCCAAGATGAACAAGAGCTTAGTAATCGGATCGATCACCTGGTACCACTTGAGCTTGACCCGTGGCGCTCCAGAAATCAATGTTTTATCAGTCATCATTTATTATCGCTAAAGAAGTGCACCATCCGCTTCGGCAGCTGACGATAGATGAAGAATGCCAGGTAGGCCACGCAGACTTTATCCAAAATATCCAAGACAAACTCATCGGTAAATGAGGCCAGCCACACTGGTGCATGATTTGCGACCATTACCGCAAACAATGAGTCACCCCAAGCGATACCGGTCTGACCACCCCAAAAGATGACGTTGAGTGGCGTTGAAATGACAGCTGAAACGATGGCAATAATAATAGCAGAAACAAATACTCGTCGCGCTGACGAGAACCACCCATTGGCGTGCAAAACTCCGACAGCAATCCCAATTCCGATGCTGGTAATCGCATACACGGTTGAAATTGGCGATAAGGTCAGCCCATAGATCACGTTGTTGATGAAACCACTAATGGCACCGGCAACCGGCCCAGCCAACATGCTAGCAAGAAAGGTTCCCAAAGACCCCAGCCAAACGGGCAACTTTAACCCCTCCGCCAAGGCTTTGGCAACATAGTTAATCCCCACGGCAGCGGGAATCAAAGTCATGGTGGCAGCACTTAACTTAAATTTCCACATACTGGTACGATGAATCGGTTCTGTTTTCATAATCTTCTCCTTTTGTTTTTTAAGAGCCGTGTCTGGATAGACTTTCGGACGCAACGCTCTATTATATATCTACTGAACTGTCTATACACAAGAATTCCATCCTTAGTCGACATGAGCTGGAAATCCTTATTTGTTAAGTAGTTCACAACACATTATACACCTATTTTGTGAATAGTCAGGTGTATTTACAGTAAAAATCTAGAAAATCCTGAAAATTTCCTCTTATACTCTTCGAAAATCAAATTCAAACTACGTCAGCGTCGCCTTACCGTACTCAAGTACAGCCTGCGGCTAGCTTCCTAGTTTGCTCTTTGATTTTCATTGAGTATTATTTTCCATTTTAAATGACATTTAGTAACTCTAATATCAAAAAAGCCCAGACAAGATTGTCTGAGCATTTTTCTATATGGTCGTTTAACCAAGTTGAGTTTAGCATTTTCAAGCTATTTCTTCAACAAACCTTGTTCTTGTAAAAACTCCTTGGCTACTTGTTCTGCTGACTTGCCTTCAACACCGACTTGGTAGTTGAGCTGGCTCATCTGGCTTTCAGTAATTTTACCAGCCAATTTATTGAGAACCGTCTCCAACTCAGGATGTTTCTTGAGAAGAGCTTCTTTCATTAGTGGAGCCCCTTGATAAGGTGGGAAGAGTTGTTTGTCATCCTCCAAGACCTGCAAGTCATAACGCGCCAACTCTGCATCGGTTGAATAGGCATCCGTGATTTGAATATCACCTGACTGAATTGCCTGGTAGCGAAGGGCTGGCTCCATGGTCGCTACGTTGAGATTGAGACCATACATTGATTGCAAGCCCTTATTTCCATCTTCACGGTCATTAAATTCGAGAGTAAAACCGGCCTTCAACTGTCCTTCCACTTTTTTCAAATCCGAAATGGTCTTCAAGCCATATTCTTGAGCAATCTTTTTCGGAACAGCTACAGCGTAGGTATTTTGATAAGACATGGGTTTGAGATAGGCAAGATGATCTTGTTTGGCAATGCCATCACGCGCCACCTGATAAACCTGATCCGGCTCATGACCTACCTTGGGTGATGGCTGAAGCAAACTTTCAGTCACCGTACCGGTAAATTCAGGATAGATATCAATATCCCCTTTTTTCAGAGCTTCATAGAGGAAGCTTGTTTTCCCAAAATTCGGCTTAACAGTCGCAGTCATACTGGTATTTTCTTCAATCAGTAACTTATACATATTAGCCAAAATTTCGGGTTCCGGTCCCAATTTCCCAGCAATCACCAAGTTTTCTTTCTCTTTTTGAGCTAAGAGGGCTGGACTATAAGACAGACCGAGTAATATGGTCACCAAGGCAAAACCAGAGAAAATCGTTCTCAATTTTGCTTTTTCCATCACTTTTAGTAGGAAGTTAAAGGCAATGGCCAGCACTGCAGAAGAAAGGGCCCCAATCAAAATCAGACTGGTATTATTACGGTCAATTCCCAAAAGGATAAAGGAACCCAGTCCGCCAGCCCCAATCAAGGCTGCCAAGGTCGCCGTACCGATAATCAAGACAGCCGCTGTCCGAATCCCAGACATCATAACAGGCATGGCAAGTGGAATTTCAAACTTCTTGAGACGCTCCCATCTGGTCATCCCAAAAGCAATCCCAGCCTCTTGTAGACTTGGATCAATTCCCTTTAGCCCAGTGATGGTATTTTGCAAAATTGGGAAAATCGCATAGATCACCAGAGCTGTCAAGGCCGGTAAGGTCCCAATTCCCATCAAGGGGATAAAAAGTCCCAATAAGGCCAGAGACGGAATTGTCTGGAAAATCCCTGCAATCTGCAAGACCCAGTCCGCCAATTTCTCATGATAGCGAAGATAAACAGCCAAGGGAATCGCAATAAAAATAGCTAGTAACAAGGTCAAAAGTGACAACTGCAAATGTTGAGATAGGGCTGTTACCCAATCACCAAAACGCTCCTGAAAAGTTGATATTAAATTAGCCATGAACACTACCTCCAAACAAGTCTGCTACAAAGTCCGTGGCAGGCGCTTTTAAAATCGTCTCGGGATTCGCCACCTGACGAATCTCTCCATCCTGCAAGACAGCAATACGATCCGCCAATTTCAAAGCTTCATCCGTATCATGGGTCACAAAAATCGTTGTCATACCAAACTCTTTATGCAATTCTTTCGTCAGAACCTGCAACTGTTTTCTCGAAATAGCATCCAAGGCTGAAAAGGGCTCATCCATGAGGAGAATCTTAGGCTGACCAATCATGGCACGGACAATCCCGACCCGTTGCTGTTCTCCACCAGATAATTCATTAGGTAAACGATGCCCATACTCAGCTACCGGTAAACCAACCTTAGCTAAAAGCTCTTCTGTTTTCTGAGCAATTTCTTCCTTAGTCCAGCCCTTCATCTCAGGAATGAGAGCAATATTTTCTGCAACCGTTAGATTGGGAAACAGAGCAATGGCCTGTAAAACATAACCTGTAGAAAGACGCAGTTCACGCTCGTCATAGTCTTTGATGCGCTTGCCATCCATGTAGATATTTCCATCAGTCGGTTCCAAGAGACGGTTAATCATTTTAATCATGGTCGTCTTACCGGACCCAGAAGGTCCAACTAAAACCATGAACTCCCCATTCTCAATTCGTAAATTGACATCTCTCAAAACATCTTTTTCTGTATAGCGTAGCGCTACATTTTTGTATTCAATCATTCTTTGTCCTCAATTTAAAATTTTCCTCGGTTGGTCAAGTCTTCTACCTTAGGCATGACTTCTTTATTATCCCAATGCTCCACAATCAAGCCATTCTCCAAACGGAAGATGTCATACTCAGCATAAGGCACCCCATCTATCTGAGTCTGTCCATAGCTGACCACATAATTTCCTTGTCCCAAAAGCTGGAAAACAAAGTCAAAAGTGACACCATGTTCAGCCACATAGTTTTTATAAGCCTGACTTCCTTGGCCAATCTCATGATTATGCTGAATCAAATCTTCTGCCACATAATCATTCCACTGCTCTAGTTCGCCGTTTTGAAAGATTTCTGTCAAGAAACGACGGACTAACCTTTTATTTTCTGCTGTCTTATCCAAATCTATGATTTCAAAATCACCAAAAATCTGGTCTAACTGTCCATTTTCTGGAGCACGATAGTAGTCAATGACATCCCAATGCTCTACAATACGGCCGTTCTCATCCGCACGGAAAGTATCCGTCGTCACCCATTGAGCTTCCCCGCCATTGAGATATTGGTGAACATGAACAAAGACCAGATTGCCGTCTTCAATAGTGCGGACAATCTTCATCTCACGCTCGGGATGGCGCTCAAAGAAATTTGCAAAGAAAGTCGCAAACCCTTCTTTCCCATCTGGCACTCCTGTCGAGTGTTGAATGTAGGTATCTCCTACAGACTGGGCCTGAGCCTCAGCAACTCGTCCATCTTGAATAGCATGAATATATAGATTTTGTGCATTTTCAACTTGTTTTGACATGATTTATTCCTCATTTGCTTTCTCTTTCAGATTGTCCAAAATGCGTTCCTGATAACTTTCAAACTGGCGAATTTCTTCCTCAGTGAATCCTTTATAAAAAATAGCATCCAGTTTTTGACTAATACGATGGCCAACTTCTTTCTGGGACCAACCTTGCTCCGTTAGCTTGACATACTTCTTTCTCTTATCTATTCCACATGGGCTAATGATGAGCAGGTTTTGCTCCTCAAGATTCTTTATCATGGTTGTGAGCGTATTGTTAGCGAGACCAGTCGCCAGCGCAATATCTGTCGCAGTTGCACAGCCCGTTTCACTATTCCATAAAACCGCTAAAATCTTGCCCTGTTCACTCCGATAAAGAGCCTCAGGATCCTGACTCAGTAACTTTTGAAAAATCCGCCCATTCAACAAACGAATATGGTGGGCTACCAAATGACTATCCTTCATGATCTCTCCAATTTATTTCTATATCGAATTGTTTTTATTGTAACACCTCTCGTTCCATCTGTCAACTATTTCGATTTAGAAATAATTTTCACCAACAAAAGAGACCTCCTACCTAGAGTAGAAGATCTTCACTATTTATTAACTTAATCTGTCATTTCGGACACCAAGGTACGATGTTCCAACGGTAGGCTACACATAACCAGCAAGAAGATGAATCCTGACTGAACCCAGAAGAGAGCCAAGTCAAAAATTCCATGTACAGCGACCACTGTCAGGAAGGAGAGATAAAGACCGATAATTGGTCGTTTACCAGACTCCTGACTCATATCCATCATCATGTGAACCGGAATAACCGAAGAAATGGATAGGAGAATGGTTCCAATCAAACCATAACTTAAAATAGTATCAATGTAAAGACTATGCGCGTGCTCGTGGTAAGGTGCATGAATTCTCGGATAGGAATTCATATAGGTCAGCGGACCCTCACCCCAAATCGGATTTTGTTTAAACAAAGTCATACCCGCATTCCATATCGAAACACGCTCCTCCATTGAAGAATCTAGCGTTCCCATACGGACACCCAAGTCACTTGAAAAGAGGAAACAAAGGCCAATCCCGAAAACTCCAATACTGAGCCAAAAGGCACGCCAGTTTTTAATGGTTGTAAAGAGATAAATGATGGCACCAGCGATGATGGCAGGAAATGCTGTTCTATTTTGTGTAAAATTCAAACCAAATAGATTCACAAAACCTGCTAGCACACAAAAGACTTTCAACCATCTTAGCTTCGTCGTTGTAAAGAGGTAAAAGGCAATCATGATACAGAAGCAACAAATGATCCCATAGTAGTTAGGATTAAAGAAGGTGACCTCTGCACGGTTCTGGTGCCATACTTGCATATTAGGCGAAAGAAAGGCGTAGTTAAATTTCTTTACAATTTGGAAATGCTCCAAAGTAGCAAAAACAGCAGAGAGCACACTACCAAACAAGATTGTCTGGAGTATCAGTCGAAAGAAAGCATGCGTCAGACGTTTCTGGTAGAAACTAAAGAAAATGAGGAAGAGAAACATCAGTAAAGATGCAACCAATCCAAGCCAGTTCTTGACGACGATAGAGATGATACTACTGTAGGCAATAAAAAAGAGAAGTACAGGATGTTTGACTAATCCTTTGATAATTCCCTTCATTTCCCCAGTAACAAGTAAACCTATCAAATATAAAGCAAAGAGCGTTAAGAACAAATAAAAAGGTAAAAAGATACTTATGATCATCAAATACAAAAAGAAATCTTTTTTTGAAAGCCCTCTTATCTTATCCAGTAATCCAATTGATTTCAAAACGGATCCTTTCTGTTCTGGATTTCTCCAGAAGATAAATGCTAAACTATCTTTATATTCTACCATTTTTTCCGTCATTTGGGAACAATGAACACGTTTTCACTACAAAAAACTCTTTCATTAATATAGCATTAGAACTGAATTTTTCTGCCATTTTCCACTACTTGATAGGTCTGACTTTGCAAATCAATTTCTGCTACTGCTGTTACGGACTTATCTTTATTTTGACGTTTGATTACAATGCTGTGAGCTGTTTGTGTTTCTATCTCAATAGTCCCTTCTAGGTCAAAGGCCTCTGATTGATTACGGAAAGAAAATAGATTGAGAAGAGACCTCACCACAGGACGTTGAACTTCTTCTGCTATTTCCTCCTTGCTATAGTAATGACGATTAATATTTCGACCTTCTTTGGTTTCTTCTAACAATTTCAAGTCATTTTTTCCTGCTAATAGACCCACATAGTAAACCTGAGGAATGCCTGGAGCAAAAGCTTGAATCAAACGAGCGAGGAAATATTTGACATCATCATCTCCAAGCGCAGAATAGTAGGTTGAATTGATTTGGTAGATATCTAGATTGTTATACTCTGCACTAGAGTACTTACGTTTGACATTCGCTCCAACCTTATAGAGCTCATTTGAAGCATAGTCAATTTCCTCATCAGTCAGGATATCTTTGACATCCACCACTCCAATTCCATCATGGGTATCTAGTGTCGTAAATTGCTTCATCGGGCTCATCTTTAACCACTTAGCCAAGCGCTCTGTTCTGGAACTGTAAAGAGTATAAAGGGTCACCATTGGAAGGGCAAAATCGTAAACATAGTAATCATGGTCCGCTATTTTAAACTGAATCGAATAGTGTTCATGAATCTCAGGTAAGAGCTCTGTCCCATACTCAGCAGCGATATCTCGAACTTTGTCCAATAAATCCCAAATATCTGGTTCCACAAAGAAATCGTTGGTATCCAATTTCTTCACTGCATAAGCAAAGGCATCTAGACGAATCAAATCACACCCGTTACTTGCTAGATGTTGAATCGTCTTACGGATGAATCTCATCGTTACTTCTTTGGTCACATCAAGATCAATCTGCTCCTCACCAAAGGTATTCCACAAATGTTCTACTGAACCATCTGCAAAAAGAATCTCTTGCTTTGGTGCACGGTCCTTACGCTTGTAAATTAAATCTACATCAGCTTGTGTCGGACGATTTTCCGGCCAAAACTTATCCCAGTTTAAAAAGAGATCTTTAAATTCACTAGCTTCATGTTTTTCTTGATAGTCCTTATAATATTTCGATTGACGAGAAATATGGTTAATCATAAAGTCAAACATAAGATAATATTTCTCACCTAAACGCTTAACATCCTCCCAATCACCAAACGCTGGATCCACTTCATCATAGTCAACTGGTGCAAATCCACGATCACCTGTTGACGGGAAAAATGGTAGAAGGTGCACTCCCCCAATAGCATCGCCAAAATGTTCTTCCAAATTCTCATACAAGTCTTTAAGGTTATTTCCAAGACTATCTGAGTAAGTAATCAACATAGTTTTATTTTGAATGGTCATAGATGGTCTCCTTTTTCTGATGAAAGCCAAGTCTTATATGACCTGGCTTCGTAAATGAAAGATATTTTTAGATTTTTGTTCAGTACTAATATAGACTGCAAGCAACTAAGTACTATTTTCTTGTTTTCTACATAGAATTGTCAACAAGCTGAACCGTTCGTCTATGTGTGGAATTATAAATTCCCTAATCACTTTTTTACTTCACTGCCCCGTTACTCATTCCTGAAATGATATGTTTTTGGAAGATGAGGTAGACAATGGTTATCGTTACAATTCCCACAATATAAGATGCAAAACTTGGGCCATAGTCATTGAAGTACTGACCTTGGTAGTTGTATTGGAAGAGAGGCAAAGTCCACATCTTGGAATCCTTATTCAGAATCAAGAGTGGCAACATAAAGTCATTCCAGAACCAGAGAGCATTGATGATCAAAGTTGTCGCATGCATGGGCTTCAACATTGGAAAAATGATTCGACGATAAGTTGTAAAACGATCAGCCCCATCGATTTCCGCAGCTTCATCCAAACTATCTGGTACACTGATTTTTATATAACCAACATACAAGAAGAGAGTCTGTGGAATAGCATAAGTTAGGTAGAGTATTACTAGCCCCCACATATTTGCTAGACCGAGTTTACTCATCATAACTGTGATGGGAATCATAATCACCTGAAATGGAACAAATATCCCTAAGATCAGGAGCGAATACATAATTGCAAAGGCTTTTTTCTTGGACATATTTCGAGCAATGGAATAAGCTGCAGCTGGAATAAAGAAAGCCACTACAATCAATGATAACACCGTAATAACTGCTGAATTCCAGAAATAGCCTCCAATTCCATCCGAAATCAATCGTTCATAATTACTCAACGTAAAAGGATTGGGCAAACTAAAGAAATGATTCATGATATCCTTAGTTGTTTTGAAAGAACTAAATACCGTTACCAACAAAGGAACAAGTATAAGAATACCACCGACTATCAAGAGGACATATTTCCAAAACTGATTCAATTTTTCTTCTTTTTTCATGTGTAGGACTCCTCTATTAGATTTCAAATTTCTTTGATAGTTTGATTTGGATAAGAGAAACAATTCCAATAATTAAGAATAAAATCAAGGCAATTGCATTCGCATATCCATATTGATTACTCTTGAAAGCATAGTTGTAGACTAAAAGTCCAAGAGACGTTGTAGCATTATTTGGACCACCACTCGTCAAGGCAAAAATTTGGTCAAAGGATGTCAAACCAGACTTAAGAGCCAAGATAAAAACCATTGAGATTGTTGGCAGTAAATAGGGCAATTCAATCTTCCAAAAAGTTTGTTTGCTTGTTGCACCATCAATTGATGCAGCTTCTAAAATATCACTTGGAATACTCTGAAGACCAGCAAGAAAGAGAATGATTGGCATTGCTACTCCTTGCCATAGAAGAACAAAAATAGTTGCCACTACCGCTCCGCCAGGTGTTCCCAATAGACTCTCTTGTAAAAAGCTAATTCCTAAAATTTTTCCAATCGTTGGAAGACCATAGTTGAAAAATTGTTTAAAAATCAAGGAAACTGTCAAACCAGATAAAACAGCCGGGAAAAAGAACCATGCTCTAAAGAAGGTCTGTCCTTTCATCTTAGAATTTAAGGCTCGTGCCACAACCATCCCAATCGTAATCTCTCCAATAATCAATGCCAGAGTTAAAATCAAAGTAAAAGCTATGGCTGTGAAGAATTTCCCATCAATCATCAGCAATTTGTAGTTATTCAAACCAACAAACTTATAATTATAGGTCAATCCAGTCCAGTTAGTCAAACTATAGAAAGCACCTTGTACCATTGGAAAGTAAAAGAAGATAGCTTGTAATGCAAGCGGGATGAGCAAAAAAGTCCAACCCCAGTATTTATTTAAAAATTTTCGAATAGCCATATCATCTTAACTCCTATTCTAGTCCAAATCTGCCTTCATTGGATTAAAGAAAGCATTGAGATTGTTTGCCATATTTTTCAGATTTTTATCCATCAGGTAACCTGTACTTAGATTAAAAAAGTCTTCTTCAGAGTTCCAGCGTTGGCCCAACCAAACATAATGTTTGTCCGTAAATGCCAGTTTAGAAATAGCTGCAAGCGCTGAATCTTCTTTTTCCTGTATGCCTTTTACCGCAACAGGTGATCCATCTACATCATAGTATGACTGCATAGCTTTTGGACTAGTCATATAGCTGATAAATTCTTCGGTTTCCTTAGGGTGTTTGGTAGTAGCTGAAGTTGATAATGCCATATCCCCTGCACCAACAGTGACTTCTTTTCCTACTTCTTCTCCAGGAAAAGCAAACATCCCCACCTCAAATTTTGGATCTTGTTGATTAATTGCGGCTAATGCCCATGATCCTTGTGGCATCATCAAGGCTTTTCCACTCGAAAATGCTACCACCGCATCATTATAAGAGGCACCACGCCAACCATCTTGAGCATTATCTGCTAATAAATCGAGTCGTTCTGCATCTGCTTTTAAAATAGCATCATCTGCAGAGATGGCGTTTGGTTTTGAAAAGCGAAGGTAATTATTAGCCGCGTCTCCACTACCCGTAAGAGTAATGAGAGAAAGTTGGTGGTAACCATTTAATGTCCAGCCTTCATTGCCTGCAACCGCAAATGGAGAATTCCCACTATCTTTTATCTTTTTGACAATCTCTTGAAACTCTTTAAAAGTCTTCGGTTCCTCAAGTCCTAATTCTTTAAACTTCGTTTTATTGTAATAGATTCCATAAAGGTTGGCCGTTAAAGGCACACTATAAATCTTGCTATTGATTGCATACTTTTCGGCATAGTCATTCTTGATGTTCTCAAGATAGGGTTTTCCTGTCATATCTGCAAAATAGCCTGCCTTCGCCCACTCCTGAAAATCCATATTTTGAGGATAGATATTAATAATATCTGGAACATCTCCTGATAAAATCCGAGTCTTTAGCACAATTCCAGCTGAAGGTACTGTAGTCAGCTTCACATCAATATTAGGGTGTTCCTTTTCAAAACCATCCACTATCTTTTGCAAGGTATCTGCCATCTCGGTCTTCTGGTTAAAAAACTCAATCGTTACCTTGCCATCAGTTGATTGATTGTTCTGACCACAAGCCACTAGGCCTAGTAAACTTGCCCCAGCTACTAAAAGAAAACCTGCTTTCTTATACCATTTCATTGGAATGCCTCCTTGATAAATTTATACGCTTTTATTATAGTCTTTTGAATTTATACTGTCTACTCAAAAAATCTCCTGGTGATAAGGTAACAGTTAAACCTGCATACATGAGCTCTGCACCCGAGTAAACAATGTTTGTCCCTTCCAGCTCATAAAGCCCTTCCACTTCTAAGTCTTTCAGTTTCAAGGTGGTTTCCATTGTTTCCACAACTGATAGGACTCGGACGTAGGTTACGATCGTCTGATTTCCATAGTTAAATTGTACAGCTGCTTCGTTGGATTCAGCATCGGGATTGATTAACCTATACTGATTTCCCAACTGGACTACTAGTCGCAATTCTTTATACAAGTTCACCTGATTAGCAATCTCAGCCTTCTCTTCATCTGATAAACTTGTCAAATCAAGCTCATAACCCAGATTTCCCATCATTGCCACATGACCACGAGTTTCCAATGGTGTCATTCGTCCCATCTGATGATTCGGTACTGCTGACACATGAGCCCCCATAGAAATGGTTGGATAGAGATAGGATGAACCGTATTGAATTGGCAAGCGTGCAATAGCATCAGTATTATCACTAGCCCAGACCTGTGGGAAATAACGCATCATACCAAGATCATTTCGTCCACCACCACCAGAGCAGGACTCAAAGAGAATATGACTGTGTTTCTCTGTCAGATAAGAAACGAGTTCGTAAAGCCCCAACATATACTGATGAGACTGCATCTGAGTATCCAAGTAGGCTGAGCCATTCCCCAGATTAGTGATATTGCGGTTCATATCCCATTTGATGTAGTCAATTTTATGATGAGAGAGGAGTTCATCTAAAACATTTTTCAAATATTCTACTACCTGAGGATTGGCAAGATTAAGTACTAATTGATTTCGAGAATAGGTATGCTCATAACCTGGAACCTGAATAGCCCAGTCAGGATGTTTACGATACAAGTCGCTATCAACAGAAATCATCTCCGGTTCTAACCAAAGCCCAAACTGCAAACCTCTTTCATGGATCGCTGAAATCAGACTTTCTAGACTTCCACCCAATTTTTCCTCATTAACACGCCAGTCACCTAAAGCACGATTATCATCAAAGCGATTACCAAACCACCCATCATCTAATACAAAAAGTTCAATTCCAACTTTCTTAGCTTCATCAGCCAGTTCTAACAGTTTTTCTTTCTGAAAGTCAAAGTAGGTAGCTTCCCAATTATTGATTAGAATTGGACGCTCTTTTTTAGAAAATTTACTTGGCATAATGTGCTTAAGTACAAAATTCTGACTTTCATGACTGATACCAGTTAATCCCTTATCTGAATAGGTCACTAAAGCTACCGGTGTTTCAAAATTTTTCTCAGGATCTAACTTCCAAGAAAAATTTTCTGGATTAATTCCAATAGCCACCCGAACTTCATTCAGTTGATTCTTTTGGACAAAAGCTTCGAAGTTTCCACTATACAGTAGTTGTAGAGCAAACACATTCCCAGCATCCTCTGTAACTCCTTGATCACATAATAGAAGAGCTGGTGTTTGAGCATGCCCAGAAGCTCCACGGTTCGAACTAATCGAAAAGATTCCTTGTTCTACCTGTTGACGTCGAACAGTCTTTTCACGAGCATAAGCTCCCTGTAAAGTCACTATTTCGTAAGCTGCAGCAGGAAAATCAGCCATAAAAGAAAAGTCCTTATGAATGACAACTTCCTGATTACTATTATTCTCCAATTTGCTGTAACTAGCAATTGTCGCATCATTATCAAAAGCTGTATAATACAAAGTCAGACTAAGTTTAGCTTGAAAATCTTTTAAAATCAAGACAAGCGTCTCTGTATCATCCATGCTGTGAGGAGAAGGTAAGCCCTGTGGACCATTCTGACCTTTTAAAATCTTTGCTTCTACAAATCGAAAGTCTGTTACTTCAGTTGCATCATGTTGAACCAGTAAAGTTGGTTTTCTAAAGTCACCCAAACCATGTTGTCCAAAAATTTGACGTTGCGTATCCAAACTAAAGGTTCGATTGGTAGCTGTTGGATTACCAGAAAAAGCATGATCGCGTTCATAAACACTATTAGAACCCCTATAGTCCTTAATAGTCTTTCCTAAATGTTTTAATAATAAGTACCCATCTCTATTTTCAATAATCAAACTTAAACCTTTACTCTCAACGTAAAATAGATTATTCTCTATCCGAATTCCCATAAATTGTACCTCATCGATTTCCTGATAAAATTTTAACAAATAAAAGCGCTTTCCAAAATAGAAAAATGTCTCAAGAATATGGTAAAATGTTAGGTAGGAGGTGGCACATGCTCGTTTTTTCAGAATACCAGACTGGAACAATTGACCTTTCTCTTAGCTTTTACGGTTATGAAGAATGTACGCCTAACTACTCTTTTGGCCCAGCTATTCGAGATACCTATGTACTCCATTACATTACTAAAGGAAAAGGTCAATTCCATTATAAGGGGAAAATTGTTGATTTAAAGGCAGGAGATTTCTTTTTACTAAAACCAGATGAATTAACATTCTATCAAGCAGATAACCAGGATCCTTGGGCTTACTACTGGTTGGGGATCACTGGTGGGAGGGCACCTGACTACTTTGCTCTATCTCAAATTTCTGACCAATCCTACCTCATCCAGTCAAATAACTGTCATACCCAGACAACTGCAAAACTCATCTCAGATATTGTCCGTTTCGCTCAGATTACAAAATCAAATGAATTGGCTCAACTCCACATCATGGGACAACTCCATGAACTAATGTTTCATCTAGGAACGATTGCTCCCAATCAAAAAAAAGAGAATATTTCATCAACCCACCAACTCTATCTTGACTGCAAACAATTAATTGATAGTCACTATCCACGATCGCTCACCATTCAAGATCTAGCTAAAGAGCTATCGGTTCATAGAAGTTACTTAACTAGTGTGTTTAAAGCATTTCACCAACTCTCTCCAAAAGAGTATTTACTTTTCGTTCGAATGAAGCGTGCGCAACAGTTACTAGAACACACCAATGAAACGATCAAAGTCATTGCATATTCTGTGGGTTTTTCAGATCCACTACATTTCTCAAAAGCCTACAAACAGTTTTTTCATAAAACACCTAGTCAAACTCGAAATGAATACTCTCACTCCATCTTAGCTAGAAAGGAAAATCAATGAAATCACACCAACTAGTCTACCAAATATTAGCTAGAGAAAACGATTATGTTAGCGGAGAAAAAATCGGAGAAGAACTGAATTTAAGCCGTACATCCATATGGAAAGCGATCCAACGTCTTCAACAAGAAGGCCTAGAAATTGACAGCATCAAAAATAGAGGCTACAAGCTTATTCAAGGCGATTTGATATTGCCTGAATTGATTCAAGAGAACACCAACTTAACCATTCGCTACAAACCTGAGACCAAATCAACCCAAACAGATGCAAAAGAAGGGATTGAGGCTGGAAACCAAGGAAACACACTCTATCTTTCAACCTGTCAAACAGCAGGTCGTGGCCGCTTTCAGCGCCCCTACTATTCTCCATCTCAGGGCGGGATCTATATGTCTCTGCATATTCAACCAAACCTTCCCTATGAAAAACTCCCATCCTATACTCTTCTTGTGGTAGCTGCAGTCTGCAAAGCCATTAAAAATCTAACTATGATAGAAGTAGATATCAAATGGGTAAATGATATCTACTGTAAAAATAAAAAAATAGCAGGTATCCTCACCGAAGCGATGACATCAGTTGAGACAGGCTTGGTTACAGACGTCATTATCGGACTTGGTATAAATTTTTCTATAGCAGACTTCCCAGAAGACCTAAAAGAAAAAGCAGGTAGCCTATTTATGGCACCTACACCAATTAGTCGTAATGATCTCATAAGCGAAATATGGAATTGTTTCTACAATACGGATTCAGATGAGCTACTTTATATCTATAAAGAAAGATCAATAGTTCTTGGAAAAGAAGTTACCTTCCAGCTAGATGGAAAATTTAAAAAAGGACTTGCAAAAGAAATCTCAGAATCTGGTCAACTTCAAGTTGAACTTGAAGATAAACATACTATCTGGCTAAATAGCGGAGAAATATCACTAACAAATTGGTAATAAACAAATCCCCCTTTTAACGATTTAGAAGGGGGATTTGCTTACAAAAAAGAGCCTAACAGCTCTCTTAACTCACGGAGAATGGGGGATTCGAACCCCCGCGCCGGTTACCCGACCTAACGATTTAGCAAACCGTCCTCTTCAGCCTCTTGAGTAATTCTCCTATTAATGGGCACGAGTGGACTCGAACCACCGACCTCACGCTTATCAGGCGTGCGCTCTAACCACCTGAGCTACGCGCCCAAGTTCAAAAACTTGGTATGAACTTTCGTTCAAAGCGGGTGACGAGAATCGAACTCGCGACAACAGCTTGGAAGGCTGTAGTTTTACCACTAAACTACACCCGCTTAAT
>NZ_KQ970789.1:0-26045 GCF_001579525.1 Streptococcus oralis
TTTTAAACTCAAAGCAGAATTGTTCTCATCACTTGAAGTCGATTGCGAAACTGAAGACGTCCCTATATCTCCATCCTTAGTGGGTCTGGTGTAATAAAGTAACCCCACCGCTAAAGCTATGATGACTCCTACTGCTAAAAATGGAAGCCACCACTTGTCTTTTTTCATAATATCTCCTTTCTATTAAGATGTGAAAGCGAGTTAGGTACTTTCAAATTTTGGACATAAGCCCACTCTAACCCAAATATCATTTTATCATTTTGAAATCTTTATTTCAATAAAATTTATCGTAATTTTTCCTATTAATTGCTAAGAAAATTAAGAAAAAATAAAATTTATAATAAGTTAACTTAAATGTGGTGGTTTCAGCACTAATATTTCTAGATTTTTACCAACTTCAGATTAAAATCATCATTATTCTGTCTATAATAAATTAGCCATACAACTTTTTATACAGGGCAACTTAAAAGCAGTTCGCATCTGAACTGCTCTTTTTTGCTATTCTGTCTCTTGGTTCTTTTCTTCAACCTTAACTGGAGCTGGTTCATAAGCTCGTATGATTTGAGCAACAACTGGATGACGAACCACATCCTTGGCTGAAAAATGAACAAAGTCGATTTGGTGAATGTTCTTGAGCTTTTCTTGGGCATCAATCAAACCGGACTTGACATTACGCGGTAGGTCAATCTGGCTGATATCTCCATTGACAATCATCTTGGAATTAAATCCTAAACGAGTCAAGAACATCTTCATCTGCATGATGGTCGTATTCTGTGCCTCATCGAGAATGACAAAGGCATCATCCAAGGTCCGCCCACGCATGTAGGCAAGGGGCGCGATTTCGATAATTTCACGCTCCATGAGACGGGTCGTCTGATCTTTGCCGAGAATCTGATACAAGGCATCATAAACTGGTCGAAGGTAAGGATCCACCTTCTCCTTGAGATCACCTGGAAGAAATCCTAGACTCTCGCCAGCTTCCACTGCTGGACGAGTGAGGATAATCCGCTTGACTTGCCCACGTTTAAGGGCAGTTACTGCCAAAGTCACTGCAAGAAAGGTCTTCCCTGTCCCTGCAGGTCCGATTCCAAAGGTCACATCATGCTGTTTGACACTGTCCACATAAAGTTTTTGACCCAAGGTTTTGACACGGATGGGCTTCCCAGTATTGTCTTTGATAATTTCTTCTTCGTAAAGGGCGACAAACTTGTCAATTTCATCGTTTTTGACCATGCTAATCGCAGTCACCACATCTGGCGTCCCAACTGTCATCCCCCGATTCACCAAGACCATCAAAGCCTGGATAACCTGACGGGCTTCTTCACAGGCAGTCTCTTCTCCGATAACCTGGACAATCTCCGTACGGGCATGAATCACCACATCGAGCTCTTCTTCCATCAAACGAAGATGGCGCTCATTGGAACCAAAAAGATGGAACAAGTCATCTGGGTGACTTAGTTGAATGTCTATTGAATGTTCCTTCAAATAAAGAACCTCTCTAATCCGTTTATTTCTTTTTATTATAGCAAAGAGAACAATAAAATACTAGCCTCATCTCATTGTCTCTAGTGTTCTAAGTATTCTTGCCAGATGGCGTCAAAGTCTCCTAGGTTAAAAGAGAAGCTGGCATGCTCCTCCAAAAAGCGACTCACCTCATCAAAATCATCCGTGTGTTTTGGAAAAGCTGACTCCTCAAAAGCGAGATCTGCCAAAATGGCTTTGGGGCTATTACTTTTAGGATTGCGCTCGGTCATGAGCCAAGTGTAAAATGATTTTCTCAATTCTTTCTCCTATCAAGAGTTTTTTAATGACACTTTTCTGATTCTTGAAAATTACTGGACTTAGCCTTTGATACGTAGTGGTTTATAAAATCCGTTTTCGCATCTGTATAGGCGTCTCGGTTGTGTTCAAATTTTTTCCACAAACTTAGTTTTAATTCCTGATACGCTTGGGCAATATCTGGATGCTGGCAGAGATAATCTCTAAAATAAATCTCGTCATGATCTCCCGTCATTCGCAAATGTAAATGAAAAACTTTCTCAGCAAATCCCTGCTCTGTATATCCTTTATTTAGCGAAATCCTGTTAGGACTCTCCGACATCACTAGCCACCCATTCTTCACCAATAAATCCCTAACTCTTGCTAAATCCTCTATTTTACCTACTTCTAACAGAATATCAACGATATTTTTGGCCCAAATATTAGGGATAGCAGTGCTACCGATATGTTCTATTCTTTTAATAACATTTGCACCCAATATTTTTTTCAGACTTGTTTTTTCCGATTCATACCAGTCTTTCCACTCTGACTTGGGCTCTACTAAAAAAATAGGAAAAAGTTGCCAGAGTTCCTCTAAACTCATTTCTTCAAGTTTCTTTATCATGTCTATAAGGCCTAAATCATCTCTGTACCAAACTGGTCTTGCTTGATTTTACCAGCCTTCATCAAGCCACCGAGCGCTTTCTTGAACTGACCTTTTGAGATGCCAAAGGTTGCCTTGATGTCCTCAGGAGATGACTTATCATTTAAGGTCATGAAACCGCCATTGCTTTCCAAGTAGGTCAAAATCATCTGGGCATCATTTTCCAACATTTCAAAAGAACGTGGTTTGAGGGAGAGGTTCAAGGTACGATCCACCTCACGGAAACCGATGACACGCGCATCTAGCACTTGCCCCAAACGTGGCTCTGCGTAGCGCTCACTTGGGTGAATGAAACCAAGCATGTTATTCTCTGGTAGGTATACAAAAGTTCCTGACAGCTTGAGACGGTAAACAATGGCTGGCCAGTTTTGGTTCTGCATGTTGTTGTAAGCAGGACGAGCCAGACGTTGGAAGTCTTCCTGATACGCCAAAAGTCCCCAGATTCGGTCTTTCTTGTCCACTTCAAGACGGATGTAAAGTTTATCACCTTTCTTAGGCCAGAGTTCCTTGAGCTCAGGGAGGATATCGAGTGACACTACGATTTCCTTATCAGGTAGACCGGTATCGACAAAGACACCCAAGTCCTTTCGAACTTCTGTTACGGTTCCCCAGCCAAATTGATCCTGAGTGGCAGTCACTTCTATGGTTGTCAGACGGAGCTTTTGCTTCATATCCGTGTAGGCAAAACCTTTGACCGTATCCCCTACTGTATGTTGGCCTTCTTCCTTGGCAAGGGCGTAAGTCTGACCATCCTTTTGCACAAAGTAAAAACGGTCATTTTCATCGATGATGAGTCCAACGATAAAACTTGCAAGATTTGTATTCATATTTCCTTCTTTCGAATAAAACTCAGCCAGCAATGCCAACTGAGTTTTTCTGTTTATTTTTAGACTTCCAAGATTTCTTTTTCTTTATTGGCAGTCATGTCGTCGATGTGTTTCACAGCGTCGTCTGTTACTTTTTGAATATCTTTTTCAAGAGTCTTCAATTCGTCTTCAGTGATTTCTTTTGCTTTTTCTTGCTTTTTAGCTTCGTCCATAGCGTCGCGGCGGATATTGCGGACAGCTACTTTAGCATTTTCACCAACCTTCTTCACTTCTTTGGCAAGGTCACGACGAGTCTCTTCTGTAAGAGCTGGGATAACCAAGCGAATCACAGAACCGTCATTAGCTGGTGTAATACCAAGATCAGAAGCGTTCAAGGCACGTTCGATGTCTTTCAATGAAGACTTGTCAAATGGTGTTACCAACAAGACACGCGCTTCTGGAATGGTAATTGAAGCGATTTGGTTAAGAGGAGTTTCGACTCCATAGTATTCTACGTGGATACGGTCTAGTAAGCTTGCGTTGGCACGACCGGCGCGGATACCACCAAATTCACGAGCAAGTGATTGGTGAGACTGGGTCATTCTCTCTTTAGCTTTTTCTACAATTGCGTTAGCCATAATTTTCTTATTCCTTTTCTTCGATATTGTTTGAAACTGTTGTTCCGATATTTTCACCAAATACGACACGTTTGATGTTGCCTGGTTGGTTCATGTTAAAGACAACCAAGTCAATGTCGTTGTCCATAGAGAGGGTTGAAGCTGTTGAATCCATGATACGAAGACCTTTATTGATCACGTCACGGTGAGTCAATTCTTCAAACTTAACGGCCGTCTTGTCTTTCTTAGGATCGGCATTGTAAACACCGTCTACGCCATTTTTCGCCATAAGAATGGCATCTGCTTCGATTTCAGCTGCACGAAGGGCTGCTGTTGTATCTGTTGAGAAGTAAGGTGAACCAATTCCAGCACCAAAGATAACGATACGGCCTTTTTCAAGGTGGCGAAGGGCACGTCCACGTACGTAAGGCTCAGCCACTTGTTGCATGGCAATGGCTGTTTGCACACGCGTATCGACACCAACTTGCTGCAATGAGTCTGCCATCACAAGAGCATTCATCACGGTCCCAAGCATTCCAGTGTAATCTGCCTGAACGCGGTCCATTCCTGCTTCTGCAGCAGGTTCTCCACGCCAGAGATTTCCTCCACCAATAACAAGGGCAATTTCGATACCTAAGCTATGAACTTCTTGAATCTCTTTTGCGATTGTTTGAACTGTTTGGATATCAATCCCTACGCCACGTTCACCGGCAAGGGCTTCACCTGATAACTTGATTAAAATACGTTTATACTTGGGATTCGCCATTTTTACTCTCCTTTTTTTATCCTACCTATTTTATCACAATTTCTAAGATTTTTATAGTGCCATGAGCAATTCTTTCAAAAAAATTAGATCGTTAAAAATTCCTCTAAGTCGCTAAGGGCACGCTCTGCAATTTTTTCATAACGAGCCTTCTTATCACGTATACGCTCGCCTTCCAACTCCTTGATAATCCCAAAATTGACATTCATTGGTTGGAAATGTTTGCTATCAGCGTGAGTGATGTAATGAGCTAGACTTCCGATCGCTGTGGTCTCTGGGAAGATAGCTTCACTTTCACCCTTGAAGAGTCGAGCCGCGTTAATACCTGCAACTAATCCTGAAGCTGCTGACTCAACATAGCCTTCCACACCCGTCATTTGACCAGCAAAGAAGAGGTTGGGCTGTTTCTTAGAACGATAGGTTTGCTCGAGAAGATTTGGTGAATCCATGTAAGAATTGCGGTGCATGACCCCATAACGAACAAACTCCGCATTTTCAAGACCTGGAATCATTTGGAAGACACGCTTTTGCTCTCCCCATTTGAGGTGGGTCTGGAAACCGACGATATTGTAGAGGCTACCAGCCGCATTGTCCTGACGAAGCTGGACAACTGCATACGGTGTTTTGAACTCCCCGTCACGAGGGCCTGTATAATCGTCTGGATACTCCAAACCGACTGGCTTCATCGGACCATAAAGCATGGTTTTAATGCCACGCTTGGCCATGACTTCGATAGGCATACAACCTTCAAAGTACTTTTCTTTTTCAAACGAATTCAGCGGTGCTTCTTCAGCATTGACCAAGGCTTCATGAAAATCCATAAACTCTTGCTTGGTCATTGGAGCATTGAGGTAGGCCGCCTCTCCCTTGTCATAACGAGACTTGAGATAGACCTTGTTCATATCAATGGTGTTGACATCGATAATCGGCGCCGCCGCGTCATAGAAATAGAATCCATCCCCATCATTAAGGGCATGAATCTTCTCAGCTAGGGCATCACTAGTCAAAGGACCAGTAGCGACAACTGTAATAACATCCGTTGGCAATTCTGTAATTTCATCACGAACCACCTCAATCAAGGGGTGGTTGGCTACTTTTTCGGTCACCATTTGGGAGAAACCGTCACGGTCCACCGCAAGGGCACCGCCCGCAGGAACACGTGTAGCTTCAGCAGATTCCAAGATAACAGAACCCAAGCGACGCATTTCTTCCTTGAGAAGCCCAACTGCATTGGTCAAAGCATCCCCACGTAAGGAATTGGAACAAACCAACTCAGCAAAATTATCTGTTTTGTGCTGAGGAGTTGATTTGACACCACGCATTTCATAAAGTTTAACTGGAATACCACGTTCTGCAATTTGGTAGGCAGCTTCAGACCCTGCCAAACCTGCTCCGATAACATTGATATAAGATTGAGACACGACACTAATACCTCTTTGGGAGTGTGAAAACAAGCTTTACATTGAAAAAGCCAACCGAACTTACCTAGCATTCAAGTTTCTAGGCTCAGGCTGAAAATGTCCACAGGACTTTCTTCGCTCTCGAATTTCCTGGCTCAGGCTGAAAATGTCCACAGGACTTTCTTCGCTCTCGAATTTCTTGGCTCAGGCTGAAAAAGTCCCCCGAACTTTTTCACTCCCACAAATCTTTCTAATTTTTTCTTTTACTAGTATAACAAAAAAAGGGAAGAAGACAAACTTCCCTGTTTAGTCGTTGAATTGTTTCTCTTCCCATTCATGATAAGCTGCGTAGAGCTGGCTTTTGTTCCACTGGTAGAGTTTCGCGACTTCCTTAATAGCTTGGTTTTTCTTCATGCCTTGCTGGATACGGGTTTGGATTTCTGAAAACAAGTCCTCCTCGTCCTTTTTCTCCACATCCTGACTGGCACCTTCAACGATGAGAAGGCATTCGCCCTTGAGTGGCGTTTCAGCGATGCTTTCTAGCAATTCAGGGATCTTTCCTCGTTGGTATTCTTCATAGATTTTGGTCAATTCTCTAACCAAGACCACCGAGCGGTCGCCGTAGACTGCTAGCATATTTTCTAACGTATCCGCTACACGGTGGGGGGATTCATAGAAAATCTGAGTTTCTGGGTAGTCTTTTTTTGAGTCGAAAAATTGCTTTTGCTGGCCTGACTTTCTCGGTAAGAAACCGTAAAAGATATGTGGTTGTGGCGCTAAACCACTGGCAATCAAGGCAGAAATCCCTGCAGAGGCACCCGGAACTGTGACAACTGCAATCTCTTCTTCGATGGCTGCCTTGACTAAATCGTGACCAGGATCCGAGATGCTTGGCAGACCCGCATCAGAAACCTGAGCAATACTTTGCCCTGATTTCAGAAAACCAATCAAGTCAGGAATTTTTTCCTTGGCATTGTGCTCGTGAAAACTGATCTGCTTGGTGAAAATGTCAAAATGCTTGAGCAAGAGACCAGTATTGCGCGTGTCCTCCGCAGCAATCCAGTCCACCTCTTTCAAGGTCTGGATGGCACGAAAGGTCATGTCATCTAGATTGCCAATCGGCGTTGCTACTAGGTAAAGTTTGCCATAGGGAGAATGCCCCTTAAAACTTTTTTGAATCTGCATGCCTACTCCCTGTACAACAACTCGTCACAGAACATACATTCCTCGTCCTGCTCGCGGCGTTGCCCATAAAAATCATTACATACGTGAAACCCGTCTTTATAGATTCGTCGGACGCTTTCACGAACATGCTTGGCCTTGACGGGAGCATCTGCTTCCACCTCGCCCAAGCGTTCGCGCAACTTACTATTTTCCAAACGAAGAGCTGTATTTTCCTCTACCAGGCTCTTGAGATTTTTCTTGATGGCTTCCACATCGGCCAAGGTCACCAATAACTGTTGGGAAAAATCGTCTAGCGCATCAAATAATTCTTTCTTATCCATAAACCAGCCCTTTCCTTTCTATATCGTTCATTTTTAATACTCAATGAAAATCAAAGAGCAAACTAGGAAACTAGCCGCAGGCTGTACTTGAGTACGGCAAGGCGACGTTGACGTGGTTTGAATTTGATTTTCGAAGAGTATGAGTTTATATTTCTTTCAAGACCAGATATTCCATGGCATTTTGAAAGCTGACATTAGCCTGCCACATTTTTCTAGCTTCTAGTAAATCTTGTAAAATCTGTCGCATCCTTGCTTGCAAGAGATCCTGCCCACAGAGCACTTCGAGGATTCGCAAAACCTGATCTTGTTTTTCCTTGTCATCTGCCAAGTTGGCTAATTTAGCAACTTGCAGATAACTTTCTTTTTTCTTAGCTAATAACCAGGTCAGCAGGCGTTCACTCTCTTCCACCAAGGTCCAAAAACTTGCCTGATTTGCCAGTTTTTCTGCTTCAGCATGTGATTGACAAAACTGGGCTAAAAGAGTCGCTTTTTTCTTGACCAGACCTGCATGCTCTAATTGATGGATGAGCTTTTCTTCTTGCTTTTTAAAGTGAAAAATTTGGGTCCGACTACGGATAGTCGGCAAGATTTTTTCCTCATCACTAGTTAAGAAGAAAATGTAAACTTCACTCTGGGGTTCTTCGATGACCTTGAGCAGAGAATTAGCCGCGTTAGGGTGCATTTTCTCCGCCTGCTCGATAATAAAAACCTGTTGCTGACTTTCAATCCCTGCTTGAGAAAACTGGCCCACCAATTCCCGAATCCGTTCTGTCTTGATGACCTGATTGACTGGCTTGATTAAAGTAACATCGGGAAATTCTTCCTGTTCAATCAGCTTGCAGTTTCGGCATTTCTCACATGGTAAAACGCCTACTTTATCCGTACAAAAGAGGCTCTTAGCCAAAAACTGCGCCATTTCCAAGCTTCCAAAGAATCCTGAAAAAAGATAGGCATGATTGAGCTGATCTTGTTCTAGGATACGGACAAAGCGGTCAAACTGGTCTGGCTGCCAAGCTTTTAGTTGTTCTTGTTTCATTTAGCCAAGCCCATTCTGTCAAATAAGACAGCCTTGGTCGTTTCCACAACTTGCTCCAAAGGAAGACTCGCATCAATCTTGACCATGCGATTTCCTTCTTTGTCCAGAAGAGAAAGGTAGCCTTGACGGACTTTCTTGTGCAAATCCAAGCCTTCCAAGTCCAAACGATTGACCTCGCGATCACTATTGGCAGCAATGCGAGCCAGTCCTTCTTCCACCTCAATGTCAAAATAGAGGGTCAAATCGGGTTTAAGGCCATCTGTCGCAAACTGATTAAGCCAATCAATGGAATCAATATCCAAGCCACGGCCAAATCCCTGATAAGCAACTGAACTATCAATGAAGCGGTCCATAATGACCAACTTGCCAGCTTCAAGTGCTGGAAGAACTTTTTCCACCAAGTGCTGTCTACGACTGGCAATATAGAGAAGGAGTTCCGTTTTAGGATCCATCTGCGTATGACTTGGGTCCAAAATCACTTCCCTAATCTTCTCCCCAATCAAGACTCCGCCAGGTTCACGGGTCGTCAGCACCTCTACTCCTTTTTCCTCTAAAATTGGGAGTAGAACTTCTAAAACACTGGTCTTTCCTGCTCCCTCTGGTCCCTCAAGAGAGACTAAAAATCCTTTTGACATGTCTAACTCATTTCTTTTTTTCTACCTTCTATTCTATCAAAAAAATAGGTTTTTGTGACAATCTTTTTGTGTCTTCTCCATTCAATCGACCATAAAAGAGGCTGGGAGTCATCCAACCTCTTATTTACCTAGTTCTTGTGTTCGTTTGTAGGCTTGCTGAACTGCGTCCATGACGGTACCTCTAAAGGCATGTTCTTCCAGACTTGCTACACCCGCGATAGTCGAACCTCCTGGGCTGCAAACTTGGTCTTTCAAAACTCCAGGATGTTGTTGACTTTCGAGGACCATTTGTCCAGCGCCGACTACTGTTTGGGCTGCCATTTTCAAGGCCGTTTCTCGGGGCAATCCTGTCTGAACACCCGCATCTGCCAAAGCTTCGATAAAGAGGTAGACAAAGGCAGGACCACAACCAGCAAGCCCTGTCGCAGCATCGATTAAGCCATCTCCCAGCTCAACCAAAAGACCGGCCTTGCCCAATAATTGACAAAAGAGTTCACCGTCCTCAGCAAGACAGTTTGCTGCCATGGCATAACTAATCACTCCTTGGCCGATAGCCACTGGAGTATTGGGCATGATGCGAATGATTCGGTGATGAGTCGGCAGAAATTTGGACAGTTTTTCCAAAGTCAATCCAGCTGCCATGGAAATCAAAAGAAGACTTTCTCTCTTTTCAAGGATGGTCTGGTATTGAGAAAGCAAGTCTGAGAACTGAGCAGGCTTAATACCTAGAAAAATCACATCTGCTTCTGCGAAGATTTCGTCATTGCTGGAAGCCTGACCACCAAAGTTGGCAATGAAAGCATCTACTTTTGCTTGACTGCGATTGGCAAGGAGAATCTGAGCACCCGTCTTGGCCTGCACAACAGCCTTAGCCAAGCTAGCTCCCATATTCCCCAAACCGATAAATCCAATCTTCATCTCTTACTCCCTTATCTGTCCGTTACCAGTAACCACATACTTGTAGCTGGTCAACTCTTTCAAGCCCATAGGCCCACGCGCGTGCAGTTTCTGAGTAGAAATGCCCATCTCACATCCAAGACCAAATTGCCCACCATCAGTAAAACGCGTTGAGGCATTGACATACACCGCGGCAGAGTCTACTTGATTTGTAAAGTAAGCCGCAGCTTCAGCATTTTCCGTCACAATGGCATCCGAATGATGGGTACTGTGGGCTTCGATATGCGCAACCGCTTCTTCTAAACTACTCACAACCTTAACTGCTAGGACATAGTCTAAAAACTCGGTATCAAAGTCTTGGGCCTCGGCTACTCGACCTGAAACAAACTGACTTGCTTTGCTATCCAGACGAAATTGAATTGGTTCCAGTCCAGCTTCTTTGCGACTTGTAACCAGAACTTTCTCCAAGCGAGGAAGGAAATCCGCTGCCTTGTCTTCATGAACCAGCAAAACTTCCATAGCATTGCAGACAGAAGGACGACTGGTTTTAGCATTGTTGATGATGGCTAGAGCCTTGTCTTCATCTGCATCCTTATCCACATAGACATGGACAATCCCAGTTCCTGTCTCGATAACGGGCACAATGGCATTCTCAACCACAGCATTGATCAAACCAGCGCCTCCACGAGGTATGAGAAGGTCTAGATAACCCTTGGCCTTCATCATGGCATAGCTACTTTCACGGCTAGTATCTTCCACCAGTTGAATCACCTCTGGATGAATGGTAGTCGTCTCCAAGCCCTTCTTTAAGGCTGTGACAATAGCATGAGCTGTTTGATAGGCATCCTTGCCACTACGAAGAACGACCGCATTTCCACTCTTGAGAGCCAAGGCAGCCGCATCAGACGTCACATTTGGACGGCTTTCGTAGATAATCCCAATAACCCCCATGGCCACACGCTTCTTAGTAATAACCAAGCCATTTTCAAGCTGACTTGTTTCTAGGACTTCACCAATAGGATCTGGTAAAGCAACCACTTCACGAATCCCTCTTGCCATCGCTTCTATACGTCCCTCATCCAAATAAAGACGGTCTAGCATGACATCTGAGATTTTCCCCTTGGCCGCTGCCATATCGAGGGCATTGGCCTCTAGAATCTCCTCAGTAGCCGCCAATAAATGATCAGCCATAGCTAGCAAGACTTGGTTTTTCACTGCTTCGCTGGCAGTATTGATTGACTTTTTAACAGCCTGTACCTGTTCAAATTGTTCTTGTGTACTTACCATCGTTCACCTCTAAAATTCTGTAAAGAGCAGCTGGATTTCAGGAGTGATGGAAATCCAGTCATCACGGTGAATCAAGACTCCCTTAGCTTTTTGAGAACGGAGCATATCTTCTAGGGCTGAGACACCAAATTGGACACGTCCCTTTCCAAGAGATTGACCTGTTTCTTTATCTGCTACTGTTACAATATCGTGGTAAGAGAAGTTTCCTTCCACTTCTACCACACCCGATAAAAGGAGACTTTTCCCGTTTTTTGAAAGTGCCTCTGCAGCTCCACCATCTACCCAAATCGTTCCCTGACTTTGAGCATAGAAGGCCAGCCATTGTTTCTGGGTACGAAGTCCCTTCTCTTGCGCAACGAAGAAGGAACCATCCCTAGTTTCTTCAGCTGCCTCAATCAAGGCATCAGATTTCAAGGAGGAGCAAATATAGACTGGCACCCCTGACTCCGTTGCGATCGTAGCTGCTTTGATTTTTGTTAGCATACCCCCAGTACCGTTTGACGAACCTGCTCCACCAGCCATATCAATAATCTCACGATTGATAGTCTCGATTTTCTCCAAACGTTTGGCTGTTGGATCTGAGTTGGGATTTCCGGTATAGAGACCGTCCACATCGGTCAAGAGAACTAAAAGGTCTGCTTGCACCATCGCCGCTACCTGGGCACTCAGAGTGTCATTGTCCCCGACCTTGAGCTCATCAATAACGACACTGTCATTCTCGTTGATGATGGGGATTGCACCACGATGAAGCAATACAGACAAAGCCTGATGGGCGTTCTTATAGCGACGTTTATCTACAAAATCATCCTGTGTCAGCAAGATTTGTGCAGAAACGATCTGGCGCATGAGGAGGTTGGTTGTATATTCCTCCAACAAAAGTCCCTGACCAACTGCAGCCGAAGCTTGTTTATCTGCAATCTTGGTCGGACGTTTTTTAAAACCCAAAGCTCCAAATCCAGCGGCTACTGCCCCAGATGACACTAAAATCAACTCATGACCAGCCTCATGCAGCATAGCCAATTGCTGGGTAATTGCCTTTACTTTACTCCTTGATAAACTCCCATCTTCATTTGTCAAGGAGGAAGTCCCCACCTTAAAGACGATTCGTTTGTACTTCATATTCTCACTCCGATTCTTCATATTTATCCATTATAACATGAATACTTTAAAATAGAAAAGACTTGAAATGAAAAAGGTTGAGACAAGGCATCTCAACTCTTTTATCTATTCTCAGTTTTACGCAATCTTTCCAGCGTTTCTTTAAAAATCTCTGGAATATCTGCTGTGAACTCCAAGGTTTCACCTGTTCTCGGATGGGTAAAACCTAGAGTCTTAGCATGGAGAAACTGTCCATGTCCTTTCAAAGTCTTACGAGGACCATAGACTTCATCACCAGCGACTGGATGGCCAATATAAGCCATATGAACACGGATTTGGTGAGTACGCCCTGTTTCCAGTTGCAACTCTAGCAAACTATAATCTCCAAAGCGTTCCAAGACTTGAAAACGAGTCACTGCTGGCTTCCCTTTAGCAGTCACTGCCTGTTTCTTACGATCTTTTTCACTACGACCAATCGGAGCTTCAATCACACCACGATCATTGGGCAGATTGCCATGAACAATCGCCCAGTATTTACGTAGAGACTTCTTATCCTTGAGTTCTTGGGCAAGTGCCAAGTGTGCCTCGTCATTCTTAGCAATCATAAGGAGACCCGACGTGTCCTTGTCAATGCGGTGAACGATACCCGGTCGGAGAACACCATTGATACCTGACAAGTCCTTGATATGGTACATGAGGGCATTGACCAAGGTTCCACTTGTATGACCGGCGCTGGGATGGACCACCATGCCTTGAGGTTTGTTAACAACGGCTACATCCTCATCTTGATAGATGATATCAAGTGGAAGATTCTCAGCCACATACTCTAAAACCTCTGGTTCTGGCACATGGTAGGTGACGATATCCCCCTCTTGGACAGTGTATTTTGCTTTCTTGGCTTGCCCATTAACCAAAACTTGTCCAGCCTTGATTTGTTCATTCGCGAGACTGCGTGACAATTCTGTCAGGTCCGACATAGCCTTGTCTAGACGTTGCCCACCAGTTTCAATTTTTATTTCCATTTACTTCCTCTTTAAGCATTGCAATCAATAAAACAATGACACCAACTGTCAAATAGCTGTCAGCAACATTGAAAATCGCAAAGTTGATAAAGTCTAGGTGAAACATATCCACCACAAAACCTTGACTCATTCTGTCGATAAAGTTGCCCAGACCTCCCGCTATTATCAAAGTCAGTCCAAAAACTAACCAGAGAGAATCCTCCATGTGTTTATGGAGATACCAAATTGCACCTGCCATGACGACCAGTGTAATAACAGCAAATAACCACTGCTGGTCTTGCAACATGGAGAAAGCTGCTCCTCTATTTTGCAGGTAGGTCAAGCTAACGAGATTGGGTATCCACGAACGAACTTCACCTAGTGGAATCTGCTGGACAACATAATTTTTGACCAACTGATCCAACCCAATCAAAAGCAGTACAATGACTGCTACTATTCCTCTTTTTTTCATGATTTCCTCTTTTGATCAAAATATTCTTGCATGACTTCTACGAAAAGAGTCCCAGCTTGGCTAAGCTCCACTTCTTCCCGTTTGACATAGACCATGCGGTTATCTAGATTATCCTTGAGACGAATGACTGTGATGCCATTAACACTGTCACTATCTAAAAACCCAGATCCAGTTGCATAAGCATCCGTCCGCTCCAAAATACCATTCAAAGTAGCACGGTCGGTCACATTAAACATCTGCGAGCTCGCGCTGGTGTCGACAAAGTTCTCTGAATAGTATAGATACTCATCTTTTTCCTGAGTAAACCGAACCGTTGGCAGATCCGCTAGATCCTCCATTACCAATTCCTCTTTCTGTGCTAAAGGATGCCCTTCACGAAGATAAATGTGAGTCTGGAAAGGAATTAGTTCAATAACTTCTAAACCAAGCTTTTCAACCCGTTGCATGATGCCCTTTTTATTTTGATTGTTGAGGTAGATAATCCCAATCTCACTGTGTCCTTGGGCCACTTCGTCTAATATTTGAACTGTAGTAGACTCAAAAATACGAAAGTTCTTATAATCAGGATAACGTTCTGAAAAGGCCGTAATGGTTGGTGGCAAGAAGTCATAGTGCTGACTGGCAATAGAAAATTCATCCTTTTCTTCCTCAGGATTGGCATACTGATTTTGAAAAACATCAAAGCCTTTAACTAACTCCTGCGCTTTCTCATAAAATTCCATACCACGACGGGTTAAGAAAGTCCCCGAACTCGTCCGACGAAAAATCTTAAAGCCTAGCTCTTTTTCCAAATCGCGCACAGAAATAGACAGACTCGGCTGACTAACATACATCTTTTCAGCAGCTTCACGGAAAGTACCACTATTGGCAATGGCCACAACATAGCGTAATTGTTGAATGTTCATCTTTTACCCCCCAACTTCTCTATCTGTTCATTATACCATATTTCAGAATTTTTCCAAAAAAGAAAAAAGTACCCATCGCAAGTTTAAATCTAACTATTCTCTATTAAATTCAAAATGGGTATCAAAACAAAAAAATAGGCTCTCCGAAAACTCGGAAAGCCTTATTTAATGCTACTTCTAGCTTCCTCGCCTTTTCATTTCAAGGCTCGGGATAAAAGGTTCACTGGACCTTTTTATTTTGCGATTGGGTAAACAGAAACTTGTTTTTTATCGCGTCCTTTACGTTCAAAGCGTACTACGCCTTCAACTTTGGCGAACAAAGTATCGTCTCCACCACGTCCAACGTTTACACCTGGATAGATATGTGTACCACGTTGACGGTAAAGGATTGATCCACCTGTTACAGTTTGTCCGTCAGCTGCTTTAGCTCCAAGACGTTTCGCTTGTGAATCACGTCCGTTTGATGTAGAACCTCCACCTTTTTTGTGGGCGAAAAGTTGCAAGTTGTTAAGAGTCATTTTTAACATAATGTTTTCCTCCGTGTTAGTTTTCTGTGATAACTCTGGTTTGGACGAACTCAGATGAGTTCTCCGATAAGTTTGCCATACCTAAGAAAAATGATTCGAAGAATAACTGGGTCATTTCTCTCTGGTGCGAAGGAAGATCCGCTGGTATTTCAACCTTTAGATAGCCACCTTCATCTTCGTTTAATTCTAAGATTGGTTCATAGCCTGCAAATTTCTCAATGGAATTGACAAAGTTAATGGCAAGCGTAGAAACCGATGCACACACGACATCTAAGCCGTATTCGCCACTTTCGGCGTGTCCAGTAATTTCCGCACTCCTCAGCTCGCCATCTTCGGCTCTCTCAAAGACTGCTTGTATCATGTGTTCTCCTTAAAATTAAGCGTTGATCGCGTTGATGACAACTTTTGTATATGGTTGACGGTGACCTTGTTTACGGTGGCTACCTTTTTTAGGTTTGTACTTGTAAGTAACAACTTTCTTTTGTTTTCCTTGTTTTTCAACAGTTCCAACTACAGTAGCTCCAGCAACAAGTGGAGTTCCGACAACAGTGTTTTCACCACCAACAAGAACAACTTCGTTAAATGTAACTTCTTGACCAGCTTCAACGTTCAATTTTTCAACGTAAACTGCTTGACCAACTTCAACTTTAACTTGTTTTCCGCCAGTTTTGATAATTGCGTATGTGCTCATTATGCACCTCCTATGATTTTTGGGTTTCCCCGTATTTTTGTGAAGACTCGCCTAGCATCGTGGGACGAACCACTTAGCAACGATGTTCGTGCGGTTGCACAGGAATGTGCATAGTCAACTCTTCAAGTATAGCATATCTCCTCTTTTCTTACAAGTAATAACAACTAAAATTAACTTTTTTCTGTAACTTTTTTCTTCCCAGAAGGTACAATCATACCAAAATAAAAGAGGATCATCATGATGGGAATACCAAGAATCGTCTTTTCATGGTAGAAAATTGTCAAATAAGCTGAAAAGATAACTCCAAGGACAAAACTAGTAAGCAAGCTAACAAAGATTAGCCCCTCACGTAAAAAAGGAGTGTGCTTGGTGCGAATATAGTCTCCAAAAGCCAGCATGGTTCGTTTGATATTTCCTGTCATAAAAGCATTATTGTAGGCTATTCCTGAAACTTCACCAAAGGCAGTCGTCACCAACCCCATACAAAAGGACAAAGGAGGAACTAGATAGATATTATCTACTGTCAAGGGCACAAATCCAATGATAAAGGACAAAAGAGCAAGAGGAACTAAGGACAAAACTGGCTTTTTTATAATACCTAATTTATCTTTATAAACGGTCAATAGAAATATACCTAACATAAAGGAAAGTAAGGTTAAAATTTTTGTCTCAGCATCTTCAAGGTTTTGTTGAATAATTCCAACAGATAAGAATACTACATTTCCAGTTTGTCCTGCCACCAAGGTATTCCCACGTACGATAAAGGTATAGGCATCCACATATCCCGCGCAAAAAGTCAAAAAAAGCGCTAGCCTTTTGGACTGACGTGATAGTTTCCTTATTGGTAATAGTCTCATTTTCTCTCCCATTTCATTTTCATATACTCGTTCATATTGTACCACTTTCTTTGAGAAAAGCGTAGTCCATTTGAAAATTTTTAACATCTGTTGGATAGTCCTTCTTTTATATGTTATAATGAAGGAAGGATCTAAAGTCGGAAAAGGAGTATCTATGCTTAAACTAGGTGTGATCGGAACAGGAGCTATCAGCCATCACTTCATAGAGGCAGCCCATGCCAGTGGCCAATACCAGCTGGTTGCTGTCTACTCTAGAAAGATAGAAACAGCGGCAACCTTTGCTTCTCGTTATCAAGATATCCAACTCTTTGATCAATTAGAAGACTTCTTTAAGTCTTCCTTTGATGTAGTCTATATCGCTAGTCCAAACTCCTTGCATTTTGTTCAAGCCAAGGCTGCCTTGTCTTTTGGCAAGCACGTCATTCTTGAAAAGCCAGCTGTCACTCAGCCACATGAATGGCTGGATTTGAGGCAAACAGCTGAGAAAAATAATTGTTTTATCTTTGAAGCGGCTCGTAATTACCACGAAGAAGCTTTTACCACTATCAAAAACTTTTTAGCAGATAAGCAAGTGTTAGGGGCAGATTTCAACTACGCCAAGTATTCTTCCAAGATGCCTGACTTGCTAGCAGGACAGATGCCCAATGTCTTTTCAGACCGTTTTGCTGGCGGTGCTCTCATGGATTTGGGGATTTATCCTCTCTACGCTGCAGTACGCTTATTTGGAAAGGCACTGGGTGCGACCTACCAAGCCCAACAACTCGACAATAGCATTGACTTAAATGGAGACGGACTTCTCTCCTACCCAGACTTTCAAGTTCATATCAAGGCTGGAAAAAACATCACTTCCCATCTTCCTTGCGAGATTTATACAGCTGATGGAACCTTGACCCTCAACACGATTGAGCATATCCGTTCAGCTATTTTTACCAACCACCAAGGAAATCAAGTTCAGCTCCCTATCCAACAGGCTTCTCATACGATGACTGAGGAAGTCGCTGCATTCGCACAGATGATCCAGCAACCAGACCAGACGCTTTACCAGAACTGGCTGGATGATGCAGGTTCTGTTCATGACCTATTATATACCATGCGCCAGACTGCTGGCATTAGATTTGAGGCCGAAAAATGAAAACCAAACTCCCCACTGAATGGCAGCAACTGACCGACCAACTCGGATTCCAAGATTTTACCCCCATTCAAACTCAACTATTTGAGCCCATTCTTGCTGGAGAAAACCTCCTAGGAGTGAGCCCAACCGGAACAGGCAAGACCCTCGCTTATCTCTTACCTAGTCTTCTCAGACTAAAAAAGAAAAAAGCCCAACAACTCTTGATTCTAGTACCGAATACAGAACTGGCTGGACAGATTTTTGACGTATGTAAAACATGGGCAGAAGCTATCGATCTAACCGCCCAGCTATTCCTATCAGGATCTAGCCAAAAACGCCAGATTGAACGCCTCAAAAAAGGACCAGAAATCCTAATCGGAACTCCTGGTCGTCTCTTTGAGCTGATTAAACTGAAGAAAATCAAGATGATGAATGTCAACACTATCATCTTGGACGAATTTGACCAGTTACTAGATGATTCTCAGATTCACTTTGTCGAGAAAATCACTCACTACGCACCTCGTAATCACCAACTCATCTACATGAGTGCGACTACTAAGTTTGACCAAGAGAAGATTGCTCCCAATACACGCACCATTGACCTCTCTGATCAAAAACTGGACAACATCCAGCACTTCTACATGCAGGTAGACCAACGTCATCGTGTGGATATGCTACGAAAACTAGCTCATGTCGACGATTTCCGAGGCCTTGTTTTCTTTAATAGTTTATCAGATCTTGGAAGTGCGGAGGAAAAACTACAGTATCGTGATGTCTTGGCTGTCTCTCTCGCTAGTGATGTTAATGTTAAATTTCGAAAAGTCATCTTAGAAAAATTTAAAGACAAACAACTAACCCTGCTCCTTGCCACCGACCTTTTAGCGCGTGGGATTGATATTGATAGCCTAGAATGTGTCGTAAACTTTGAGGTCCCAAGAGATACCGAAACCTATACTCACCGTGCTGGACGTACTGGCCGTATGGGCAAAGAGGGCTATGTTATCACTCTCATAACCCATCCAGAAGAACTCAAAAAACTCAAGAAATTCGCAAATGTTCGTGAAATTGTCCTAAAAAACCAAGAACTCTATATCAAATAAGGTTGGCATTTGCCAACCTTTTTCTTATCCCCAAGTAATTTCCAATTGATAGCTGGCAAAGGGTTGTCCCTCTTGATTTTGTAGTTGATAATCTAAATGAATCTTTTGCCCATCAACTTCATAACGGTTCGTTTGGATGATAAACTCCTGCATACCCATAGGTGTCGGAATATAGGCTAAACTATCACTATCTTTTAGAAAGCGCATAATGGTCTTGGGATTGGAAAATCGGCTCATCACCAGTTCTTGACCATGAAATTTAATAACCACTTTTTCCTTTTCCTCATTGTAAAAAAGAAGGTAGCTATAATCTCCCTTTTCATGCACTTCTACATCATAGAGTTGGTCAATCACTTCCAACTGTTCATCAAACTGAATCGTATTTCGCATCCGAATCTTCACATCAGGTCCTCTTTCTTGTCTCTTGTCCTACTATTTTACCAAAAAGAGCAGGATTTTGCTATAATGGTCATATGAACGAAAAAGTATTCCGTGACCCAGTTCACAACTACATCCATGTTAATAATCAAATCATCTACGACTTGATCAATACAAAAGAATTTCAACGCTTGCGCCGTATCAAGCAACTGGGAACTTCCAGTTATACCTTTCACGGTGGAGAGCATAGTCGCTTCTCTCACTGTCTAGGAGTCTATGAGATTGCCCGTCGCATCACAGAAATTTTTGAAGAAAAATATCCTGAAGAATGGAATCCAGCCGAGTCTCTCTTGACCATGACAGCTGCTCTCCTACATGACCTTGGGCATGGTGCCTACTCCCATACTTTTGAAAATCTCTTTGATACAGATCATGAGGCTATTACTCAGGAGATCATCCAAAGTCCTGAGACAGAGATTCACCAAGTCCTACTACAAGTTGCCCCAGATTTTCCAGAAAAGGTAGCCAGTGTCATTGACCACACCTATCCTAACAAGCAGGTCGTGCAACTCATTTCTAGTCAGATTGATGCAGACCGTATGGACTATCTCTTGCGCGACTCCTATTTTACAGGTGCTTCCTATGGAGAATTTGACCTGACTCGAATCTTGCGTGTCATTCGTCCTGTCGAAAATGGTATCGCCTTTCAGCGCAATGGCATGCACGCCATCGAAGACTACGTCCTCAGTCGCTACCAGATGTACATGCAGGTTTATTTCCACCCAGCAACACGCGCCATGGAAGTTCTCCTACAGAATCTCCTCAAACGCGCTAAGGAACTCTATCCTGAGGACAAGGACTTCTTTGCACGAACTTCTCCACATCTCCTTCCTTTCTTTGAAAAAAATGTGACCTTATCTGACTATCTAGCTCTTGATGATGGCGTGATGAATACCTACTTCCAACTCTGGATGACCAGTCCTGACAAGATACTAGCCGACTTATCGCAACGTTTTGTCAACCGTAAGGTCTTTAAATCCATCACCTTTTCACAAGAAGACCAAGACCAACTCGCAACCATGAGAAAATTGGTTGAGGAGATTGGCTTTGATCCCGACTACTACACAGCTATCCATAAGAACTTTGACCTCCCTTATGATATCTATCGTCCCGAATCTGAAAATCCACGGACACAGATTGAGATTTTACAGAAAAATGGCCAACTGGCAGAACTCTCTAGCCTGTCTCCTATCGTCCAATCCCTTGCTGGCAGTCGCCACGGAGATAATCGTTTCTATTTTCCTAAAGAAATGTTGGACCAAAACAGTATCTTCGCAAGCATTACCCAGCAATTTTTACACTTGATTGAGAACGATCATTTTACCCCAAATAAGAACGAATAGAGGAAATTTATGAGTATTAAACTAATCGCCGTCGATATCGATGGTACCCTAGTCAACAGTCAAAAGGAAATCACTCCTGAAGTCTTTTCCGCCATCCAAGATGCCAAACAAGCTGGCGTCAAGGTCGTCATTGCAACGGGTCGTCCTATCGCAGGTGTTGCCAAACTTCTGGACGACTTGCAGTTGAGAGACCAAGGTGACTATGTAGTGACCTTCAACGGTGCCCTTGTCCAAGAAACTGCTACTGGTCATGAGATTATCAGCGAATCCTTGACCTATGAGGATTATCTAGATATGGAATTTCTCAGTCGCAAGCTCGGTGTTCACATGCACGCTATTACCAAGGACGGTATCTATACTGCCAATCGCAATATCGGAAAGTACACGGTGCACGAATCAACTCTCGTCAGCATGCCTATCTTCTACCGCACTCCTGAAGAAATGGCTGACAAGGAAATCGTCAAATGTATGTTCATTGATGAACCAGAGATTCTAAATGCTGCGATTGAAAAGATCCCAGCAGAATTTTACGAGCGCTTCTCCATCAACAAATCTGCTCCTTTCTACCTTGAGCTCCTTAAAAAGAATGTAGACAAGGGTTCAGCTATTACTCACCTAGCTGAAAAACTAGGATTGACCAAAGATGAAACCATGGCGATCGGTGATGAAGAAAATGACCGCGCCATGCTGGAAGTCGTTGGAAATCCCGTTGTTATGGAAAATGGAAATCCTGAACTCAAAAAAATCGCCAAATACATCACCAAAACAAATGACGAATCTGGCGTAGCCCATGCTATCCGTACGTGGGTACTGTAAAATACTTAAGGATAGAAAATAAACGACACCCCAAAAGTAGAGATGAGACTCTAACTTCTGGGGTATTCTTTTTGAATTTTCGCCAAATCATCCAATCAAATCATCTAAATAATCCCAGTCTATCTAGTTCTTATAGGGCAGATTCTCTTGATGGGTATGGATTTCTATTGATGAAAATTTTTACTGTTTCGACGTGATGATAAAGATCCATGCTGATTTCTTTTAAATTTCCAATAAAGACATCAAGTAGACCTAGTTCAATGTTCTCTAAGGGAGAAGGAAGCTCTTTCTTATTTTTAAACTCAAAAGCTTCTTTAGCAGTCACACCTATTGCATAACTAATGTTGTCCCACAAGAGACCATTCGCTTCATTTTCATCTAACTGCATGTAGATAAATATTCCACTAAAGTCTGTCCCATCATCTAAAAGGCGATAAAGTTCCTCTCCCCTTTTATCTCTACTCTCCAAAAAACTCCAACATGCATCCAAGGCGGTTCGAATATGTGAAGTATATTGCGTTTCCATACGGTTTGCAATTGCTTCAGCAAAAATCAACATAAAATAACTCGTAAGCATATTCTCTCCTGATCCATACTTGAACGAATGGCCTATTCGTTTTCATCAGATAAAAATAGTGAACCAAAATAGTTTTTAACGAGCTCATCCTTTAAATATCCTTCTATTTCTGGCTCACTTATTTGTGAAATAAGTTCCCTATTTTCAGCTAGGATTTGTTTGTAACTTAAGGAAAGAACCTCAAGTATGTCCTCGTCGACACTTTCAATCGTTTGTGGTAGGTAGATTTCTTCCGAAGCAATATATGAATAGTGACAAACTAGGACAAAGAAATTAGCGATACAGTTCCATACTAGTGGATTGGTTTTCTTATCCAACACCTGAAATGTCAAGATATCCTGCTCGTCCATATTTTCCAGTCGAGAATATAAAAGATCTGGGCAAAAATCACTCTCTTTATCAAGCTCCTGTTTTGAAAGTTTTAAGGAATCAAGGACAAACTCCTGATATTCTTTCTCACTGATACGATCTACAAGACCGTATATCAACTCCTGTAGGAAGCGTAATAAATTTCTATTATCATTCATCAGTTTTCCTTCTATTACTAAAAACTAACTTAGTGATCCACTGAAAAACGTGGCACTCACTCTTCCTCTTCAAACATCAGAGCATCAAGTTCTTCTCTCTCTGCCGCAATTTCTTCAAAAGTGGAAATAAGATTATTTACTATTTCTAAGGTGATGATACCAGTCGAATCCCTCATCGTAACCTTGGTTCCAATGGCATTCAACTCATGGACGAGTTCTCTAAACTTTCTTAATCCATCCAAATCTAACATGTCTACTTCAATCACCGTGTCATGCTCTTTGATTCTAGATTGGATTAAAGAAAAAGGCAAGGATGAATGATTTCTTAACAACTTATAGGTCCCTGTCTTGTCATCTATAGAATCAATACAAATAGCTAGCATCGTTTCCGCTCCCTTCCTCTCTGGTCGCTACTATATGACATTATACCATACAGGTGAGCTGATTCTTAAGAAACTAAAGAGGGCGTTTCCGTTCCGATTACTGAGTTAGATCTAATTCAGATCGTTGTACAGTTACTTAAATCTTGAGAGTACAAAAACCTATGACCGTGATTACTTGCAGCCTCCTGAGTTGTACAGTTACTTAAATCTTGAGAGTACAAAAACTCTATTGCTCTGTTCCATACATACCGTTGAGTTGTACAGTTACTTAAATCTTGAGAGTACAAAAACATTGTGTCGGAGCCCATCTATTACCGCTGTGTTGTACAGTTACTTAAATCTTGAGAGTACAAAAACACTAATGATATGGACGGTGGAAGTATCACAGTTGTACAGTTACTTAAATCTTGAGAGTACAAAAACTGCCTCTTGAATTACTTCTGCATTTGTTGGGTTGTACAGTTACTTAAATCTTGAGAGTACAAAAACTATCTAATTGCTGGTAATTTCTGGCTTTCAGTTGTACAGTTACTTAAATCTTGAGAGTACAAAAACGAAATGCTACTAAATCACTCAACTTGCTTGGTTGTACAGTTACTTAAATCTTGAGAGTACAAAAACTATTATAGAAAGGAGGAACAATGAGCCTAAGTTGTACAGTTACTTAAATCTTGAGAGTACAAAAACGGGGCTTGGGCTGGGTAATTTGGAACTTCTGTTGTACAGTTACTTAAATCTTGAGAGTACAAAAACGACCCGTCCAGCTGTCTGAAACTTGCCATTGTTGTACAGTTACTTAAATCTTGAGAGTACAAAAACCATACGATTCAACAGATGAGCGAATAACTAGTTGTACAGTTACTTAAATCTTGAGAGTACAAAAACAAATACTTCATCTAACATATCTTCGATAAGTTGTACAGTTACTTAAATCTTGAGAGTACAAAAACTGTTAATTTTTTCAGGTTCGGTAACTTCAAGTTGTACAGTTACTTAAATCTTGAGAGTACAAAAACTCCGGCTCTTTCGATGTTGAAGATTTCATAGTTGTACAGTTACTTAAATCTTGAGAGTACAAAAACGGATAAAAGAAAGGAGAATGAATGGCAAGCGTTGTACAGTTACTTAAATCTTGAGAGTACAAAAACTGAAGCATTAAAGGCCACTTCTTTCCCATCGTTGTACAGTTACTTAAATCTTGAGAGTACAAAAACTCATTTCTTCAATCTGTAGAGGTTGAATAGGGTTGTACAGTTACTTAAATCTTGAGAGTACAAAAACCTTTTTTATTTTTTGTAGTCTTTTTGCGATGTTGTACAGTTACTTAAATCTTGAGAGTACAAAAACCTGTCCCTTTGATTTTGTTTCTATACCAAAGTGTTGTACAGTTACTTAAATCTTGAGAGTACAAAAACTTAAGCCACTATAGGCCAACAAACGAAATAAGTTGTACAGTTACTTAAATCTTGAGAGTACAAAAACAATGTTATTGAAGAACTCACGAGCTTCAGCGTTGTACAGTTACTTAAATCTTGAGAGTACAAAAACTGCTTTTTCTTCCTTGTCAGTACGTTCAAAGTTGTACAGTTACTTAAATCTTGAGAGTACAAAAACAGTCCCACCGCTTACCTGTTCCAGGTGTGGGTTGTACAGTTACTTAAATCTTGAGAGTACAAAAACGGACTCGCATAACCTTCGTCACAACGATTCGTTGTACAGTTACTTAAATCTTGAGAGTACAAAAACCGATTAAGCCATATTTTGTGGCTACAAAAGGTTGTACAGTTACTTAAATCTTGAGAGTACAAAAACCTTCGCTCATATTTAATCTACCTTCCCTAAGTTGTACAGTTACTTAAATCTTGAGAGTACAAAAACTTCAAGAATTGGATTTGATTTTATCCAGTTGTTGTACAGTTACTTAAATCTTGAGAGTACAAAAACAGCCCTGCGCAAATGCGGACGCACTTCGAGGTTGTACAGTTACTTAAATCTTGAGAGTACAAAAACAAAATCGGCTATTTTAGTCCTAGAAAAAAGTTGTACAGTTACTTAAATCTTGAGAGTACAAAAACCTATCAGTTTGTCATACTCAGCAATTTTCTGTTGTACAGTTACTTAAATCTTGAGAGTACAAAAACTGAGCCAGAGGATCTGAAAAATGCCAGGGCGTTGTACAGTTACTTAAATCTTGAGAGTACAAAAACTGAACTGCTCACGACTGATGCCCCATTTGGGTTGTACAGTTACTTAAATCTTGAGAGTACAAAAACTGGCTAGACATCAGGGTAACACCGAAAACGGTTGTACAGTTACTTAAATCTTGAGAGTACAAAAACCAAATTTCAAAACATTCAACGGACAATAGAGTTGTACAGTTACTTAAATCTTGAGAGTACAAAAACGAATTTCGATTGATGACCTTTTCCCTCAAAGTTGTACAGTTACTTAAATCTTGAGAGTACAAAAACGGGTTTTGAGTTTGACCCAGAAGATACCTAGTTGTACAGTTACTTAAATCTTGAGAGTACAAAAACAGATAATTTTCAATGTAAGGCAACTGTCTAGTTGTACAGTTACTTAAATCTTGAGAGTACAAAAACAGTCTACCCAAGTGGATAGGCTCTTAAGATGTTGTACAGTTACTTAAATCTTGAGAGTACAAAAACTATAAATTTGCTTTTTACATTTAAGAAAATGTTGTACAGTTACTTAAATCTTGAGAGTACAAAAACTTGGTATTATATAGGAAAACACCGACAAAAGTTGTACAGTTACTTAAATCTTGAGAGTACAAAAACGCTCTCATTGATTGCCATAATTTTCGGTAT